>NZ_FMTK01000001.1:0-283452 GCF_900100025.1 Pseudomonas sp. NFACC56-3
TTTTCGACCACGCAGACGCTGATTTCCTTACCGGCTTCGGCGGCCTTCTGTTTCAGTCGGCAAGCGGCAGACAGGCCAGCGGGGCCGGCACCGACAATGACCACATCGAATTCCATGTATTCGCGTTGCATCGAAAATTCCTGACTTGGAGGGGAAATGTAATGAGCGGTTGCCGCCTTCTCTGGTGCTTGCAGAATCTTTCGGCATTGGAGCAAATGATTTCTGCGCTGAAGTTCATTGCTTTGAACGGCTCTTCCGTAGGATTAACCTCGACGGGGCGGATACAGTAATTTGAAATCTGCGAAAACTTTATCCAGGAGGGCCTTGATATTTATCTCGCGCGTGCAAGGCCTGACCGGGTCGTAAAAGAACCTTGCACGATCAGTTGTTGAACAAGTACATGACTGCCGACCGCTGCAAAACCGGTTGCTTAATGGTGACCATGGCGTCTTTGCGGCAATGGCCACACCCTGATACGAACGTCTGGCCTCGTCCGCAGGACAGCATTACTCGGTTTTCACCGCCATCAAAGCATTCAATTCGCCGTATGTGTGGGCTTTCAAGGTTTGGGTGTCGAGTTGGCCGTTGTCCAAGAAACTGCGGACCAATGCTCCCATGGCACCGTGCAGAAACTCGGCGATGCTGGAGCCCGCACTGAGTCGTCTGACGCCCAGACGCTTCAATTCGTCGGGGGAGGGCAGTCCGTCCCGGGACAGCAGGTTGACTGGCAGTTTGGTCTCCTGACAGAGGGTGGCAATTTCGTTTGAATCGACCACGCCAGCGGCAAACAGGCCGTCCGCCCCGGCGCTGGAATACAGTGCGGTGCGCTTCAAGAGTTCCCCCAGGCGTTGTTCGGCAGGGAAAAGGTTCTTCAGGTAGACGTCGGTCCGTACGTTAATGAACAACTTGACGCCCGCCTGGTTTGCCACCTTTTTCGCAACGTCGATCTTGCGACCCAGCAGCTCTGGAGAGCCCAGGCCGTCTTCGATGTTGATCCCGACCGCCCCGGCGGCGATGACTGTGTTGATCACTCGACCGACCTGCTCCAGGTCATCGGAGTAGCCGCCTTCGATATCCACCGTGAGCGGTACGCTGAGCACCCGTGCCATCGACTTGACGGTGGTGCTCAGCAGGTCGAGAGGCAACTTGTTGCCATCCTGATAACCATGAGACCAGGCCATGGCCGCGCTGCTGGTCGCTACCGCCTTGCCGCCCAGTCGTTCGACGATGCGCGCACCGCCCGCATCGGCCACATTGGCCAAGACCAGCAGTCCGTTCTGATGCAGCTTGTGAAATGCGGTATCCAGTGCAGTCATGACAATCAAATTCCTTTTAAAGGTTTGCTTTTAATGGCGAGGGGCGGCGTGTTAGGGGCCGGTTGTGCAATGCACATTGCTTAAGTATGGGGCATCCGTGACGTAGCATGAGCGAGATCTGAATGCCAGGATCCTGTCCTTCGGGTTTCTCACCCTAAAGATATTGCGATGATCGACGGTACAACGTGCTCCTCTCAAACCTGTCTGTGCATGCAGATGAATGGCGGTAGTCAGGGCTAGGGTTATCAATCAGCAAGCGGAACAAACTAATGTCTTGGTAGTCTTGAAGAGTGCCCCTTGGCACCGGACGGTTCTTACATGGGGGGCGGTCTGAAACGTTGGAGTATTTTTTGCCATAGGAGGTTTTGCGTGCTCTGGAAGTCAAATCTTGTAGCGCTCGCCTTGTCTGCCGTTGCCTTTTCGGCGCAGGCTCAATCTGATCGTCAAGTGGTCGAGGACATGGTGACTCGCTCGGCCAATGTCTGCCCAGGCCACAGTACCGAGCGCACCACGCCCACGGTGAAGGCGGTGCCTGTCGGCGCGTTGCGGGTGATGCTTGACCGCGGCCTGGTCATGTGTCCCGACCGGCGCCTTGATGTCGACGCGCCGGCTGTATTCTACGGTCGAGTTGGCGTATTCGAATGGAACCCCGAGGTGCCTTCAAGCTCGGAGGTGATCGTCAAGCAGATCGACGCCATGACCCGCAAGGACGAGTATCCATCGGACACCTTGGTTTGGGACGCCAAGGGTATGCCACTTGAGCAGCGCACCGTGCCGGCTTTCGAGGCCAAGCCAGGGGCTGCTGTGCTGTACCAGATACGGTAAGCACACAGCGCAGGGCAACAGATCAGACCACGTTATAAGTATGGGGATCTACGGTGCCTATCAGCGTCAGTTCCACAGGTTCAGGCGCGGAAAGATCCCCGGGGAGCGCAGCACTATCGACGCTGGAGCGGGCGACGCTCGCCGTGCTGAACGTCAGGTTGCTGTCGTCGAGTTGTCCGGCAAAGTTTCCATCGAGCACCAGCTCGAAGCGTTGACCGTCGGCATTGGCCTCGAAGCTTTTCAGATAGGTGCGGGTATCGTCTGCGTTATTTCCAATCAACACGGTGCCGTCGTATCCGTTCCCGATCCCGGTGAAACCCAGGGCACTGAGGTCGATGCGATCCTCTGCGGGATTGAAATCGAGTATGCGGTCACTGCCACTGCCGTCAGAGGTGCGAAAGCTGTCTGTTACGCTGGCATAGCGGAATACGTCATTTCCCGCACCGCCGGAGAGCAAGTCGCGGCCGAGATTGCCTTGCAGCACATCGTCACCTGCCAGGCCGCGCAGGATTTCATTGGTACCCAAGCCTTCCAACACATCGCTGCCGGACGAACCCACCAAACGGGTGCTGCCGTCCGTGCTGCCGAAAGTGCTGTCCAGGCTGCCATCGGCGTTTAGCCGAACCGCGGCAAAATCACTGCCGCCATTGGCGAAAGCGCTTCCTCCGAGCAGAATCTTGCCATCGTCCTGCACCGCTATTGCTTTGCCTGCGGCGTAATCGCCAGGCAGATTAATGCTGACCGAACCTTGGTTGCCGAAACTGACGTCGGGGCTGCCATCGGCGTTGAAACGCAGCACGGTGAAGTCATCGAAAGAGGTCGTGTTGGATAGCAGTATTTTTCCATCGTCCTGCACCGCCACACCGCCGCCGTAGCTGCCAACATTGATCTCCATGATGCCATTGACGCCAAAGTGGGTGTCCAGTTCTCCACCAGCTGTGTATTTGAGCAAGCTGTTATGAAAGTTCGGCGCACCTTGGACGAGTATGCCGCCATCCGCCAGGGAGGTGAGGCCTAGCACGAAATCAAGCGTTCCAGGGGCCTGCAATGTCAGGATTCCGTTTGTGCCGAAGGAGAGGTCTTGTGTGCCGTCGGCATGCAGCTGCGTCACTCTCAGCGTGCTGCCCTCGACGGCCCCCACCAGCACGCTGCCGTCAGAGTTGATTTCCACTATCGGTGCGTGGCCGAACCCGCTGGACAGGCTAGCCTGGGCATTGGCGTTGAACACCGCATCGGCTTTACCGTCCGGGCCCCAACGCTGGACGATGGGGGTGTTATCGTGCCCTTCGTGGGCCGCCACCACCGCCCCGTCAGTCTGGACGCGAAGGCTATAGTCCTTTTCGATGGGGATTTGCTTATGAATCACCAGCCGCCCAGCATTGCCATAGGTCGAATCCACGCTGCCATCGGTGTTGAGATGGGCCAAGGAAAAGTCTTGGCCGTAGTCAAGGTCGAGCGCGTGGTAGGAGAGACCGGCGACCAATACTGAGCCGTCGGGCTGTATGACCATGTCGTAGGCGTTATCGGCGTATCCGTTGACATCGACGATCATGATCCCAGGGGCGCTGTAGGTAGTGGCCATTGCTCCATCCTCTAAAAATATCCAGAAGCATTGACTTTAGCCTAGGACCATTAGTTCGCTAGGCCCACTCGGAATAGGCTGTTGATGCCACCCGTTGGGGCCAGCCGATCGTTGACATACTCAATGATGATCAGAGCGCTTTTTGATGGATTCGTCATGTTCCCGACTCCTGCGGAAACAGCGGCAGAAGTTTCCCGCGTACCGCTGTTTGCACCGTCTGGATTGGACTCGTTCGCCGCTAAGGGCTGAGACGGGCGTTCAGTACCTGATTAACTCAGCCCAGGCGATGTTGCATTCGCGCAATTCTTGAGTTGCGCGCTTAGCCATTCAGCAGGCGGCCGCCGTCAAGGACGATTTCAGAGCCGACCGTCCAGCGCGACTCGTCGGACGCCAGATACAGCACGGCTTTGGCCACCTCGTCGGAGGTCCCGAAGCGCCCAAGCGGAATGGTTGCCGCGATCTCTTTGTTAAGCTGCTCGCGATAAGCTTCCGCAATACCGAGCTTGTCGTAAAGCGGAGTCTCGACGGGGCCAGGGCTCACTGCGTTGACACGGATGCCACGGCCCAGCAATTCGGTCGAGAGCGTCTTCGACATGTTCAGCAATGCGGCCTTCGTTGCGGCATACACGGACGAGCGATCTGCGCCTGCATGCGCGCTTACGGAAGTAGTCAACACGACGGAAGCAGGATTTGCGAAGACCGGCAACAGCGCCTGCATCAGGAAGTACGGCCCTTTGACGTTGATGTCGAAAGAGCGGTTGAACATATCCTCTGTCCATTCCTCAATGGGCAGCCAGACGGATACGCCGGCATTGAGGAAGGCAACGTCGAGTTGGCCGTAGTGTTCCTTGATGACTTGTGCCAGCTCCTTTTGTGCTGCAACGCTGGCCGAGTCGGCGCGCAGCACCGGCACTTCCGGGCCCAATTCGGCCTGGGCTTTTGCAATCGAATCGGGGTTGACACCCGTTACGATCACGCGAGCACCCTCCGCCAAGAATTGCTTTGCCGTTTCCAGCCCGATGCCACTGGTGCCGCCAGTGATGAGCGTACGTTTACCTTGCAAGCGCGACATTTGAATTCTCCGGTGAATGACGACCACTGCGGTCGACATGGAGAAATATGCGCTCATGCCCCGTATCGGATAAGACTGCCTATTTGCATATGGCTCATGCAAATCAGGCATGAATTGAGGGGGAGAAGTGGACCGATTTCTTTCCCTGCCAGGGCATCGGCTGCATAGACGTTGTAGACAAAGCAGTGAGTTTTGGCCAGATACGGGGCGCCCTCCACGCTGTCGTCCTGCAATACTCCGTTTTGGAGAATATGCGAGACGAACATGGCTTTGCTGTCGAATGTCTGGAATCGCTCGATGTGATGGGCCGTATTATATCGAGTGTCTTCCTCCCCTTTGAAGTACGCCGCCTCGGAGTGAACAAAGCGCGCATTATCGTTAAACTTAGGTCCGCCGATTATCTTTTGTGGGCTTTTCTCCAGCGCTACCACGTAGTCAGGGGAAGTGCAGCGCGGTGCCAGAAGGAAAGTAGAGCATGCTGTGAAATTTCACCGCGTCGCTGCTATCCAGCATTTAAGGCTGTAATCGAACCACGCCAAGCTCCAATAAAAACTAGCAATGTGACCGATATTAAACACAGCCAGAATGCAACGGTTATTTTTGTTCTGTGTTTGTTCTTTGTTTTATCGCTATGGAAATGTTCCCAGCCTTTTGCATGTTGATTGCTTTTTGAAACTTCCATTTCTATTTTCTTTATGTAGTCGCTAAGGCGTTGTAAATGTTGGCCAACATTAAAGCTGCGTAATGCACTGAACAGCGAGATCAGTATCGGAATGCTCCATGCCAAATATGAAAACGGGATCGCCAGCTTTGCAGTTACAAGCCAGGAATAAATAGCGGCAATGGCAAGTATTGCATTTCGCTCCAGGGAGGCTAATTCGGCGACAGCCGCTTCCACTTCTTTGCGAAGTGTCAGGTATTCTTCTTTAAGAAAGTCAGGCGCATCCATTTCAACCCCCCCCCGTTTAACTAATGTCAGGCGGCATGCCCTGTAGCGATGGTGCGTTGTATAAGGTTCCTTGTCACCCCTATAAGTCCTTGTCTTTGGGCAAGCACCTCTAAGAACGAGTAAAAACTGCAAGCAATGCTGCTTCAAGGATGTTTAACCACCCACTTCAACGCCACGTGTCCACGATTATTGCCATAACAGTTCCAAGCATCATTGGCATACGCATACAAATACCCCGAGCGCTTTGGCACATAGCTGCATCCCTTACCGATCTTGAAACTCTCGGGCTTGATCAAATAACCCTTGGCATCCACGCCGTCGCCGTTTGCGATCGCGCCCATTAGGCAGAACCAGGGGTACTGTTCGTGACGTTTAGTGAAGCGGAAATTGGCATCACTGTTTTTGAAGAGCCTGCCGTACCAGGATTCCACCTGCCCCAACGCACTGGCTACCAAGTGTGCAACTTCCGCAGGCTGAAAGTTGCCGTCATCGGTGCCGTCGGGGCCGCAACTGATGGAACTGTCCAGCCATTCTCCGGATGCGCTGAAGGTGTAGCTCACGCCCGCTTCCAGCCATAGACCCGTTTCGTTCCAAGGCGAACGTGCCGAGATATCCAGCGACACCGGCGGTTTCGGTGAGATGAGGCGCGACTGTCGATAGGGGTGTTGGGTTATAGGCGGATCGTCTTGGCGTTTCAGCGCGGAGTCGTGAAAGCGATCAGGTTGTGCGACGAGGTTGGCGATGCTACGCGGCTGGGTTGGCAGCAGGCTGAAAACGCCGTCACAGGAATCATGCATCATGTCGTGGTAATCAGGTTTGATCTGATTGATCGCGTTATTGAACTGTAGCCCACACGAGGACGCTTCTTCGATCATCCATTTCAAGGCGCCATCTGCCAGGCCGTTTTCGTGATAGCCACCACCAACGTCTGAATGCACCCCTGGAAACCACAACTGCTTCATGTCTTGGTCGGTTGGCACTTCGGTCCATAACGTTGGCTGGAACGTTGCTCTACGTTCATCCATGGCCACTGCGTGTCGCGCGGTCTTTACCGAGTTATGCAAAGTCGTATCGTGGAAGGTGTAACGGTTGCGGTCGTCAAGCAGGTTGAGCAAAGCCATATCGTCCGGAATACCTAATGCACCAACGGTATCCCACACACCAAGGAAGCGGATCGGAATGCTGGCGCTCGTCTTGTTGTGAAACTTCCAACCCAAGTCATCCCAATCTGCACGGTCTTCAAGTTTGCGTCGGTAGCCACGTTTCAATAATTGATCTATTCGCTTCCAAACTTCGGCAGGCTCTAAATCAGCGATCTTCAACAAGCCACAACTGGTGATGAAACCGCACAGGCTTCGCACCGTATATGCGCCGCGACTGAAGCCGAACAGATAGATATCAGCGTCTGCTTTGTAGTTGTAGCACAGTTTCTGATAGGCACTTTTTATGTTGTCATCCAATCCGGCTCCGGTGCCACCACCAATCGCCTTGTCCCACCACTTGCCGGAGGTCCCCACGCCTGGGTGGTAATACTTTTCCTGAGGAATACCTTTGGCATCGGTTGCTGCAACGGCGTTGTGCAGTCTGACCACGTTGGTGGGGGCTGGTACGCCTTTGTCGAGCTGGTCAGGCGTATTCCAAGTACCATCGCAGCAAATTACGATGTTGGCCATGGCAGGGGTCCTTGCTTCAGTGGTTAGTGAAGTCAAAACCAGTTTATTAAGTGCGTCAAGGTATAGGAGCGGGGAAAAAGCTATATGCCTAATTTAAAAACAGATTTTTTTATTGTTTGCTGGCGCAGTGTTACGTAATTGAAACACAATTTACTCAGCAGTTTTTTTCGAACATTGAAATATAACGCGCTCATAAGATATGGGGGTTGTTTACTGTTCCGGAGTCTTCAGGGTTGTCGGCATTTGAGGCTTTTCTGGTGCGACACTAGGCACTGTACGAAAAGTAATGTCGCAAACACCGCATTTGACGGGCAGGTCTGCGCGCACGATCCGTCCTTCGGTACGCATCACGCTTCCGGGCTCCGTCAGCGAAAAGGGCGCCGGGGCAGGAGCCAGCGAACTTGCGATGCCAGATGCGGGCAGCAAAGCGGCTGCAGCAGTACCCACTATGCATTCTCTGACCTTGCGTGACCCCGCGCAGCCCACCGAACGCTACCAGGCGCTCAAACGGCTTATCGAAAAAGTCACCCTGCAAATGGGCTTGAACGAGGTTTGCATATGCCCGGCGCTTCGGAGCGCCTCCCTCGAGAGACATCAAGCGCGCACGCTGGCGTTTTGCCAGAGGTTGCGCTAGCCCATTTGTCGGATGGCTTGTATTTCCAAGCGTCTTGGTCGATATCCCGGAATGACAGCATCACTGTATCGACCTTTTTAAGAGAATAAAAAAATGAACATCAGGACTATGAACCTCGCCCCCAGGTTTGCCACGTTCTTCTCGCTCATTGTCCTGGTGGTTTTTGCTCTAGGCATCGTCGCCCTATTGCAAATGGGGACGCTTCGAGATTCGGAGCAGGATGTTGAAACCAACTGGATGGCGAGCATCCGCGAGACCAGCAAGATGCAGACAGGCGTTTTGCGCCTGCGTCTTGAAAGTATTCGCGTCACCGTGACCACCGACGAACAACAGCGCCAAACCCGCATTGCTGCGTTGAGCGGCTACCGCAGCACGCTGCAGAACGTCATCAGCGATTACGAACCTCTAATCTCGGGGCCGACTGAGCGTGAGCTCTACCTGGCGGTGTCCACCGATGTGCAGCAGTATTTCAAACTGTTGGATGAGCTGGAGCCGATGCTGCGCAGTGGTGACAATGCCGCAGCCATCACCCTGATCAATACCCGCATCAGCCCTATGACCAACGCCCTGCAGGACAAGATGGACAAGCTCTCGAACTTTAATGAGGAGGGCGCCAAGCATGCGGGCCTGGACGCCGCTTCCACCTATAGCAATGGTGTGACGCTGGTAATTGGCCTGCTGGTGGTAACCGTGGTACTCACCGTGGCGCTGGCTGCGGTGCTGACTCGAAGCATCACGTCGCCCATCAGCGATGCCCTGGCCGTGGCTGAGCGCATCGCCGGCAGTGACCTTTCCCGGGAGGTCTCGATCAGTGGCGGCGATGAAGCCGGCCGCCTGCTGGCCGCTCTGGCGAAGATGCAGGGCAACCTGCGGGAAACCATCGCCCGCATCGCTGATTCCTCCACCCAACTGGCGTCGGCCTCTGAAGAAATGACCGCCGTGACCGAAGACGCCAGCCGCGGATTGGTGCGGCAGAACGACGAGGTCAATCAGGCCGCCACCGCGGTGACCGAAATGAGTGCCGCTGTGGATGAGGTGGCACGCAATGCCGAAGCCGCCGCCCAATCTTCCCGCGAATCAATGGCGTTCACCCGCTCGGGTATCGAGAACGTGGCGCAAACCCTCAAAGCCATCGAAGGTCTGGCCAACAACGTGGCCACCACAGGTGAACAGGTCAAGGCCTTGTCAGGCAGGGCACAGGACATCAGCAAGGTGGTCGAGGTGATTCGAGCCATTGCCGAGCAGACCAACCTGCTGGCGCTGAACGCGGCCATTGAAGCCGCTCGGGCCGGGGAGCAAGGCCGTGGCTTCGCCGTGGTGGCCGATGAGGTGCGGGCATTGGCCCATCGCACCCAGCAGTCGACGCAGGAAATCGAACAGATGATTAGCGCGATCCAGACCGACTCGACCCACGCGGTGAGCGCCATGAGCGTCAGCGCGCAGATGGCCAGCAGTTCAATCTCGGTGGCGCAGAATGCCGACCTCTCGCTCAAGCAGATCGCCGAGACCATAGCCCACATCAACGAACGCAACCTGCTGATCGCCACCGCCTCCGAAGAGCAAGCCCAGGTGGCCCGCGAGGCTGACCAGAACCTGACCAGTATCCGCGAACTGTCAATCCAGAGCTCGGCAGGCGCCAGCCAGACCGCCAGCGCCTGCAGTGAGATGGCCAACCTGGCGATTGAACTCAATCATCTAGTGGCGCGCTTCAAGGTCTGAGTGTAGGCGAAGGGCTATACCGCCTGTGGTGGCCGACTGAAAACGACCCCTTGCTGCCAATTGTGACAGGCGGCATGGGGCCGATCTCTCTCGTCCGCTGCGTCGGCAGCCGTGGCAGCACATCCTTGAGAGAGGCATACGGATCATGCCCATGCATGCGTGCTTAGATATCCAGGCAAATTTTGCCAAAATGCTGGTTGGTTTCCTGATACTTGAACGCTTCGACAATCTCGCTCAAAGGGAAATGACGATCGATAATCGGGCGCATGCCATTAGCATTGATGGCTCGGATCATGTCCTGCTGCTGGCTGCGGCTACCCACCAATACACCCTGCAGACGCACTTGCTTGATCAGTGCCGGTACAAAATTCATTGCACCGCTTACGCCACTCAATATGCCGATGACGGAGATGTGACCAGCAACCCGAACTGCACTCATCGATTGCTCAAGCGTCGCAGGGCCGCCGACTTCGATGATGTGGTCAACACCACGGCCACCCGTTAGCGCGCGTGCAGTTTCGCCCCAGTTGAGGTCTTTGCGGTAATTGATCACATGATCAGCGCCTAGCGCTTTCAGACGTTCAAGTTTTTCATCGCTTGAAGAGGTCGCAATAACGGTAGCACCGGCCATTTTAGCGAACTGCAGGGCGAAAATTGAAACGCCGCCCGTGCCTTGGACGAGCACGGTGTCGCCCGGCTTGAGTGAGTCATCGGCCATCAGGGCGCGCCATGCAGTAAGGCCGGCGGTGGTAAGCGTCGACGCTTCAGCATGGCTGTAGCCAATAGGCGCGAGGGTGAACGATGTGGCGTTGGCCGTCACTTGCTCACGAGCGTAGCCGTCAATGCCATCACCTGGCACGCTGACAAAGCCTTCAACCAGTGGTGCACCGTTGATCCATTCCGGGAAGAAGGTGCTGACGACTGAGTCACCCACCTTGAATTCAGTGACATCTGGGCCGACAGCAATGACTTCACCCGCACCATCGGCCATGGGGATGCGTTTTTCGCTAGGGCCCCACATACCGCTGACCACCGCAAAGTCGTGGTAGTTGAGCGAGTTGGCATGAAGGCGTACGGTGATTTCGCCACGCGCTGCGGCTCGGACTTCGCTGCTGCCAATCACAACCTTTTCATAGCCGCCACCGGGTTCAACGAAGATAGTTTTGCTGCTCATAAGGGATTTCCTAATATTTTCTCATTACGCGAAATAACGAAATGAAGGGTTAAAATTACAATTCGATGATCAGCCTGGCCGCAAAGTCATCAATCGCCTGCTCATTGCGCCGGTAGCTTGTGGCCGATTGATTGTGTTGAAAAAGTCGGTTTTTCCAGGCTGCCCGCATACTGACTGCTGAAAACGGCCTTTCTCGCGCGTAGCTACGTGAAATCTGGGCCCGGAACCCTCTGTGATTTACACCTACAAGCTCCAAAAGCGGTCGGTGGATCGTCTGGCCGGAAACCGGTAGCAGTCATGGGCAACCATCAGTTAACGATCGTCAGCACGAAATCGAGAAATGCCCTGACCTTTGCTGAGGGATTCAAGCGAGAAGGATACAACGCGTAAAGCGGAAAACGCTCATCTGGCAAGTCCTGAAATAATTGAATCAAGCGCCCCTCCGCCAAGAGAAGCTCACTGCCCAATTCCATGATCTGTGCGATGCCGTAGCCAGCCACGCAGGTGCTGTGCAAGCTTCCGACGTCGTTAACAGTCAACTGGCTTTGGGTTTCGACCACGAGCCGCTTATCGCCGTGGTGGAACTCCCATGGAAATGGTCGATTGCTCTCAGGATCGCGAAACTGGATGCAACGATGGTCGATTAATGCCTTTGGGTGGCCAGGACGTCCATAACGCTTGATATAGCTGGGCGCGGCGACTGTAAGAATCCGTGTATCTAAGAGCTTACGAGCCACTAGGCTCGACACACGAGGCTCACCGAATCGAACAGCTAGGTCGAAGCCGTCCGCCACCATATCCCCCAGGCGATCGCGGGTGGTCAGCTCTAGATCTAGCTCCGGGTACGTGTCGAGAAACCTCCCAAGTCGTGGCCCGAGAATCAACCGCGCAAAAAACGGGTCGACATTCACTCGGAGTCGGCCACGCACTATATGTGCGCCAGAGGTCACCGATGTCGCCGCCTCATCTAATGCGGCGAGCAAGGGTATAACCTGTGAGTACAACCTTTCCCCTTCGTCAGTCATGGTAACGGAGCGCGTCGTTCGGTCGAATAGCCTGATTCCCAAGCGTGCTTCCAGCCTGGCCAGACTCCTGCTCACCCCGGGTTGAGACATTGCTAGCACCTCACCGGCAGCCGCAAAGCTGCCGGTTTCGGCAATGGCCGCGAAGACGGTGATGCCATTCAGATTGCGCTCATCAAAATTCATATTGATGCCTTTATGTCATAAATCATATGACATACATGTTATCGATTAATTAGTTTAGAGAAGACAAACTTGCTCTCAGCACGCCAAACACCACAGGAGAGCAAGATGTTCGTCATTACAGGTATCACAGGTCAGGTAGGTAGCACATTGGCTCGTAATCTTCTCGCGCAGGAGCATGAGGTACGTGCCGTCGTTCGAGATGCCGTCAAGGGGAGTATTTGGCGCGAGCAGGGTTGTGAAGTCGTTGTCGCAGATATGTACGATAAACAGTCATTGAGTCGCGCTTTCACGGGCGCGGAAGCGGTTTTTATTCTGTTACCGCCCAATTTCGATCCTAGCCCGGACTTTTCCGAATCGTGCGCAATTATTGCGAATATCTTCGCAGCCTTGCAGGAGTCGAATCCCAAGAAGGTAGTCTGCCTTTCAACGATTGGCGCACAAGCGACTCAACGTAATCTTCTTAGTCAACTGAGCGAGATGGAACGTCGTCTGTCTCACGTGTCTATGCCAATTGCGTTTCTTCGGGCGGCCTGGTTCATGGAAAACAGTGTATGGGACATCATTCCTGCACGTGACCAAAAGGTGTTGCATAGCTTACTTCAGCCGTTGGACAAGGCATTCCCCATGGTGGCAACTGCAGACGTCGGTCGGACTGCTGCGCAAATGATGTTGGAGCAGTGGGATGGGGTCCGTTTGGTCGAACTGGAGGGGCCACACCGAGTCACGCCTCTGCAAATTGCTGATTCGCTGGGCCGGCTTCTGGGGGTAAAGGTTCAAGCTCAGAGTGTCCCGCGTAACACGTGGGAGTCGATGTTTCGGGACCAGGGCATGAACAACCCACTTCCCAGAATCCAGATGCTTGATGGATTCAACGAGGGGTGGATTGAATTCGCAGGTAGCCCTCAACGTGGCACGGTTGAACTGGATACCGTGCTGCGTGGCCTGGTCGAGCGTCTCGGCTGATGGAGTAGAGGGGCTAGTTATGATTATTTCGAGCCAGACGGATTGTTGCGTGGAACTCAACGAAATGCATCGCGGTTCGATCATGACACCTCCTTGTGCAGCGGGCGTGCCCCTGGGTCGACGCGGCAAGGCAATGCCTACAGCGCCGAAATTTGCGCCACAGTGGGCTTCCAGTGGTGCTGATCGACGGTGAACACGCGCCAAACGATATGCGTAGCACACTTGCACAGTTGCAGGCCGTTGCGCCTTACCCGACCCATCTCGTGGCCCGCACGGTCGATGGCAATCCGGCAATGATCAAACAGATGCTCGACATTGGCGTTCAAACGTTGCTAGTGCCCATGGTCGAGAAGCATAAGCGATTGATCGCTTGTGGCTTGCAGTGAGCGTTGAGAAGCCAGGGCGCTGTGTTTACCACACAGCGCCGCGCAACCAGATCAGGCCAAGTAATCGGTATGCGGGTCTACGGTGCCTATCAACGTCAGCTCCACCTGTTCAGGCGCGGAAAGATCGCCGGGGAGCGCAGCACTATCGACGCTGGAGCGGGCGACGCTCGCCGTGCTGAACGTCAGGTTGCTGTCGTCGAGTTGTCCAGCAAAGTTTCCATCGAGCACCAGCTCGAAGCGTTGACCGTCGGCATTGGCCTCGAAGCTTTTCAGATAGGTGCGGGTATCGTCTGCGTTATTTCCAATCAACACGGTGCCGTCGTATCCGTTCCCGATCCCGGTGAAACCCAGGGCACTGAGGTCGATGCGATCCTCGGCAGGATTGAAATCGAGTATGCGGTCACTGCCACTGCTGTCAGCGGTGCGAAAGCTGTCTGTCACGCTGGCATAGCGGAATACGTCGTTTCCCGCACCGCCGGAGAGCAAGTCGCGGCCGAGATTGCCTTGCAGCACATCGTCACCTGCCAGGCCGCGCAGGATTTCATCGCTACCCAGGCCTTTCAACACATCGTTGCCGGACGAACCCACCAAACGGGTGCTGCCGTCCGTGCTGCCGAAAGTGCTGTCCAGACTGCCATCGGCGTTTAGCCGAACCGCAGCAAAATCACTGCCGCCATTGGCGAAAGCGCTACCGCCCAGCAAAATCCGGCCGTCGTCCTGCACAGCGACGCCGTTGGCTACGGCGTAATTGCCAGGAACATCGATGGTGACCGAGCCTTGATTGCCGAAACTGAGGTCGGGGCTACCATCGGCGTTGAAACGCAGCACGGTGAAGTCATAGACAGGAACCGTGAAGGTGGATAGCAGGATTTTACCGTCGTCCTGCACGGCTACGTCGGTCCCGGCTGCACCCCTGGCAAACTCAAGGATGCCATTGCTGCCAAAGTGGCTGTCCAGTTCCCCATCCGCGGTGTATTTGAGCAAGCCACCCGCGGTTCGGACGAACAGGCTGCCATCCGCCAGGGAGGTAAGGCCTCGCACGGAGTAAAGCGTTTCAGGGGGCTGTAGCGTCAGCATTCCATCTGTGCCGAAGGACAAGTCCCGCGTGCCATCGGCATGCAACTGCGTCACTCTCAGCGTGCTGCCCTCGACGGCCCCCACCAGCACGCTGCCGTCGGTGTTGGCTTCCACTAACGGCGTGTGGCCGAAGCCGCTGGACAGGCTGGCCTGAGCATTGGCGTTGAACAGCGCATCGGCTTTACCGTCCGGGCCCCACCGCTGGACGATGGGGGTGTCATCGTGGCCTTCGTGGGCCGCCACCACTGCGCCGTCGGCCTGGACGCGAAGGACGTAGGCCTTTTCGATGGGAATCTGCTTGTGAATCACCAGCCGCCCTGCGTTGCCGTAGCTGCCGTCCACGCTGCCATCGGTGTTGAGACGGGCCAGGGAAAAGTCTTTGCCGTAGTCAGGGTCGAGTGCGTGATTGGTGAGGCCCGCGACCAATACTGAGCCGTCGGGTTGTATAACTGTGTCGTAGCCATTATCGGCGTATCCATTGATATCGACGATCATGATCCCAGGGGCACTGTAGGTAGTGGCCATGTATCCATCCTCCTAAGACATTCAGAAACGTTGACTCTAGGCTGGATCATTAGTTCGCCAGGCCCGTGGAAGCCCTTCGCCAAGGGATTCCACCAGATAATCGACGAAGCAACGCACGCGGGCCGGTAGGTGTGGGCCGCCCATGAACACGACATGTATCTCTTCGCCATCACCTGGATTGAACGCCTCCAGAAGTGGCACCAGTCGCCCTGCCTCAATGGCCTGTTGAACGGTCTCGGCACACACTCGAGCTATGCCCAGACCCTCAACCGCCAGTTGGCCCTGAGTATCGCCATTGTTGGTTTCTATGCTGCCTTTGATCTTAAGGGCATATCCATTTCCGTCTTTGATAAAAGGCCAGCCTGGAGCGGCGCGCTTGAAATTGAAGTCGATGCAATCGTGGCCGTACAGGTCTTCAGGTACTTCAGGTGTGCCCCGTGCTGCCAAGTAATCAGGTGACGCGACGATGACTTTGCGGGTTTTCCCTAATCTTCGTGCAACCAAGGGAGCGTCAGCCAGAGGGCCCAGCCGCAAGGCGACATCGGCTTGGCCTGCGCTGATGTCGACGACAGTGTCCGTCAGGTTGATATCGACAAGGATGTCCGGATACCGATGAATGAAATCCCTCAGCAGTGGCAGCAGGAATGTCTTGCCATACAAAATCGATGCGCTGATCCGCAGGCGCCCACGCGGCGAGCTTTGGTCAGTGATCAGTTGTTCGGTCTCTTTCAGGTCAGCAAGAATTCGTCGTGCCGAAGACAGATAAGCCACCCCCTCGGCCGTCAAGGTCAGCGCTCGGGTAGTGCGCAGCAACAGCCGGACATTGAGGCGTGCCTCAAGGCGATCAACGACGCGCGACACAGATGAGGGTGCCAGTTTGAGCGATCGGCCAGCGGCCGAAAAGCTGCATGTCTCGGCCACCAGCGTGAAAATTTCAAGATCGCTAATGATATCCATGGGCTCTCACTTTTGCGCCGAACGCATAGGCATTTCTCTTATATTGGGCCTTATCGTAGCCTGCGGGCGAGCCTAGTATTGCGTACAACAGTGCAATGCGAAACTCATGCGAACGGCCCCATCGTCAGGAAGTAACTGTACGTAGGGCCCAGGAGGATAGACCCATGGTTGCGCCTTACTCGATCCATATTCCACAAGAACGTCTGGATGCTATCAGGGCGAAGGTCAGTGCCTATGACTGGAGCCAATTGCCTGATACCGGCGGTTGGAAGTCTGGTGTGGGAATCGATGACCTCAAGCGACTTATTCGTCATTGGGAGCACGTCTACGACTGGCGCAAGGTTGAGCGACAGCTTAATCAGCTTCCGCACTTCACTACCCATATCGAAGGTGAGTGCATTCATTTTCTCCACGTTCGAGGTGACGGTTCCAAGCCTCCTGTGCTGCTGCTGCATGGATGGCCTGGATCGTTCATCGAATTCGAACATCTGCTCCGACCATTGAGTGCAGATGGACACGATGTGATAGTGCCCTCGTTACCGGGATTTGCATTTTCGACGCCAATCACCGGCGTCATCGGGCCGCGCCGAGCGGCTCATCTGATGAATACCTTGATGAAGCGGTTGTTTGAACAATCGCGTTACATCGTTCAGGGCGGAGATTGGGGTTCGGGTATCGCCGCCTGGCTGGCTCACGATTCTGCTGAGGCGTTGCATGGTATTCACCTCAACATGGCCGACTTGCTCGCCGAAGGCACCAAAGCAAACACACCGGAGGAAATGGACTTTGTCGCCAAGCGCGACGTGCTCCTGGACTGGGAAACGGGCTACAACCATGAGCAGGAAACCCGTCCTCAGACACTGGGTGTGGCCATGGCCGACAGTCCGGTGGGCGCCGCTGCGTGGATATTGGAAAAATTTGGACGGTGGGCCGACTTACCGCGCAATGCCGACGGCGATCCTGACCTCTGGAGTACGTTTAATGAAGAGCAGTTGCTGACCAACATCATGCTTTATGTGGCGACATCGTCGTTCGTCACGGCGACCTGGATGTACCACGGCAAACGCTTGGAACGCTCTGGCAAATTTCCCCCTGGTACCCGGATTCAGGTGCCGACCGGCTTTGCAGCTTTCCGCGATCCTGTATTCATACCGCCGCCGCGATCATTTGCCGAGAAAACCTTCAACATCGTGCATTGGACCGAAATGCCGCGGGGTGGCCACTTTGCTGCCTGGGAGCAGCCAGCTTTAATGCTGGAGGATCTACGACTCTTTATCGCGAAAGTTTTAGCGTGAATGCTGGATGTCGTTGACTTCGCCCGATCGACAGCGCACTAGCTATTGAAACAACCCACAGCCCAGTCGACGTGTTGGTTAATAACGCCGGCCACGGTCATGAGGGCATTTTCGAAGAGTCGCCGCGGGGCCTCGCCCATTCGATGTCAACGTGTTCGACGCGGTAGTCAAACCCTCGGGAGATACCCAAGGGCTCCGCTAGTCTGGGATTTAAATTGCTCATCAGTCAGTATGTAGTTTTACTGGCAAGAGTATTGAGTCCGGTCAAGGTCGTCAGAACAGAAGCTACTGCAGGCAAGTAAGGGCTCTCTGGTTAGTTGCGGTCGCTTGCATGCCCGGCTTCGGCGAAGGTGAGCTGTTTCAGCAGGCGTGAAGGTGGTTGATATGGATATTGTATGGAGGGTTTGATTTTAATTAATGCCCATATAATGAAGCGCTCCCGTGTTTCCTAGCCCCGACCCAAATATTCCACAGTTCCCCTTTACCTCATAATAATCTATTGCACTACTGTCATTATTAACCCAGAATGCGACGGTGCAGAGCTCCTGAATATTTTTTGTTTGAATCTGCTGGACATTGACTGGTTGTCCGGATGAGGTATCCATGTATGAGCCTACAACTGTTTGCTGGTCGTAATTGGTTCCATATCTGTCGAATACATATATTTTTTGTCCATATAATTCATGACTTGAGCTTACTGAATGCTCTGTCAAGATCATAGAGGGTTTGCCAAATTTTTTATATGCTTCCTGAATGTTTTTTCCCATAAGTTCACTTGCGGCGGAACGCTCCGGTGCAATTGTAGAACACCCTGTTGATGAGAGTGCAAACACAGAGAGGAGTGTGAGTAATGGTGTTTTATAAGAAAACATACAGTCAGTCATTCCTTGGCTGGGTTGGAATTTTTATAGGTATGGGACCTGAGCTGCGCCACTTTGTTTTGGAGTGAGTGATTGTTAGTCGAGAAGCTCAAAGTGGGCACTACAGTCTTGCTGGGGCATTGCATTATTTTGCAACGCCCCAACTATTGGATGGTTAGGGGGTTTATTGCATATGTCTTCACAAGTGCAAAAAAAACCCTAAGTAGATCAACCCTCGCCCCCACCCCCACAGGCAATCAGCTCGATAAGCCCCATTTGATACCACTTATTCTGGCAACTCCATCCGTGTTCAAAAGTAAAGGCACTTGCGGTGCCGCTAAATGCGAGCCCCATTGAGAGGGCGAGCGCCGCTCCAATGGTCCAACGTGCTTTCTTCATTTTGTTTTTCATGGAAACTTCCCTTTATTACTCGTCGCTGTACGGTCTAGCCGCTGAAGGGGTAGCGGTTGTCAAAATCAACCGCCATTCCTGTGGCAGGGCTGCCACTTTTGTAGCTTTATCGAACTGCATCTGAATAAGACAGCAGAGGAGTGGCAGGCACAGAAACACTATTGAATCAGCGGAGCACGCTCCTCAGGTCCATTTGATGATGGAGAGTCATTTATAACAATAGTACAAATGACCTAGTCGCTCGCCGCAAAGAGACAGAGAAACGCAAGAATTAGGGTGGGTATGAATGGTACTTTCCTTACGGCGATTCATGACTGAGACGGTTATCACGCCAGAGGGCCTCTCATCGGACACCCTCTGGGCAGGAGTGATCGCCGGTGTAACCACCTAGAATGCCGGTATCGGGTTACTCGGTGCCCTCGAAGGATCTCGCATCCCGGAGGCTTACTCCGATCTGGCGCAGCAGGTGTTTGCAGAGTGGTCGCTATCAACCGTCGTCATTGAGGCCCAGGACGTCGCCGAAGCAATATGGCGTGCAGCGAATGACCCAGTCTCGCCAATGCGCGTTGTTGCTGGCGCTGACGCCGTTGCTCTGGAAAGTGAGCAAAGCACATCTGCATAAATGCGTGATTGATGAAACTCGTTATTGAGCTTGTATCAGTTGCCCATCGACTCTAGGAGCACTTGCCGAAGGCGCCCGAGTACCAATATGGAAGTGCGTCATCGTTTTGTGGGCGCCTAACGAGTCCAGCCTAGGCTTGCGTCGATGCTGCTGCATTTGGCCACAGGCTTTTGAATGAGGCCTGGGAGATGTCGCCGATGATCCGGGTGCTGTTCATCGGCGACAGCTTTCATTGCCCGCTCTTAATCCGGCTCCAGACCCGCGTGCGCAGCCGGTCGTCCTCCAATGGCATTGCCTCCAGTACAAAGAGTTTTTTCATCACGCTGTCAGGCGGGTACACCATCGGGTCGTTGCGGATGGCCTTGTCGACCAGCCCCTCGGCGGCGGTGTTGCCGTTGGCATAGTGCACATGATTGCTGATGCCAGCTATCACCTTGGGGTCCAGCAGGTAGTTGAGAAATTCGTAGCCGGCGCTTTCATTTGGCGCATCGGCGGGCATGGCGACCATGTCGAACCACATCGGTGAGCCTTCCTTGGGGATGGCATAGGCGATCTGCTGGCCGTTCCCGGCCTCATTAGCTCGCGCTGCGGCTTGCATCACGTCGCCGGAAAATCCCACGACCAGACAGACATCACCCGTTGCAAGGTCGCTGGTGTACTTGGAATTGTGGAAGTAACTCACATAGGGGCGCACAGCGAGGAGCAGGGCCTGGGCCTTCTCGTAGTCGGCCTTGTCCTTGCTGTGATGCGGCAGGCCAAGGTAGTTCAAGGCGATGGGGAGGATCTCGGGACCATTGTCGAGCATAGCCACGCCGCATCGGGCGAGTTTCTTCATGTTTTCCGGCTTGAACACGATGTCCCAGGAGTCTATCGGTACATCACCCAGGACCGCCTTGACCTTGGCCACGTTGTAGCCGATGCCGGTGCTGCCCCACAGGTAGGGAAAGCCGTAGCGGTTACCAGGGTCATTGGCCTCCAGAACCTTCATCAGCGTCGGGTTGAGGTTGTGCCAGTTCGGGAGTTTACCGCGGTCCAGCGGTTTGAGTGCGCCGGCCGTGATCTGCCGGGCCATGAAGTGGTTGGACGGAAACACTACGTCATACCCTGAGTGGCCGGCCATCAGTTTGGCGTCGAGCACCTCGTTGCTGTCGTACAGGTCATATTGAGTCTGGTGCCCGGTCTGGGCGGTAAAGTTTTGCAGGGTATCTGGAGCGATGTAGCTGCTCCAGTTGTAGATCCTGACGGTGTCTGCTGCCTGAGCGGTAGACGCGATCAACAGTAACGGAAAGATCGACTTCAACATGCGAGACCTCAACCTTTGTTCTAGGCGTTATGGATGAAGGCAGTTCAGAAAATCAGTACGTAGCTCTTGCGAACGGTTTCTTGTACATCCCAGATTCCCGTCGTGTTCGCAGGGAACATCAACGCGTCGCCGGCCTGGATATGAAGGGGCTCGCCACCGTCCGGGGTGAAGGTGCAACGCCCCTGAGTGAAATGGCAGAACTCCTGTTGCACGATCTGGCGCCGCCAGCGGCCGGGGGTGCATTCCCACACGCCGGCCTCGACGCCGTCGTCGCGTTCGACGCATGCCGTGGCAACCTGTGAAAGCGGCTCGCCCAGCGGTACACCCACAGCGCCAGGCTCACCGAGCGGCAAACGGGCGGTGTCGCGAAAATGATCGATCTTCATGCAAACGGCTCCTTGGACTTCATCAGACGTTCCATGCAACCGGCCAGGCCTTCAGCCATCCGGCGACGCCAGCGTGGCGCATGGAGGTTGGCCAATACCTGATCCTCGTGAACGAAGCTCTGGATAATGGCGTTGTAACCCAGCCAGCGCAGAGGCTCGGGCTCCCATCGTGGCAACGAGGCCAGGGGACGGTCATCCAGCACCCAGGGTTGGCGAGTCAGTTCGTTGTCTTGGCCAAGAATCAATGCCGCCACGGTTCGGCCGCCCAGATTGCTGGCGCCTACACCTTCACCTCCGTAGCCACCCGCCAGTGCGATGCGCTGGCGACGGTCGGCGAGCATGTGCGGGTGAAAGGACCGGGCAATCCCCAGATTGCCGCCCCAGGCATGGGTCAGGCGCACATTGCGCAGGATCGGAAAGAGTTCACTAAACAGGTGTTGCCGCAATGCTCGTTCGGCCTGAGTGAGGTTGAAGTCACTGCGCAGGCGACCGCCAAAGCGATATCCACCGCGGGCGCCAAACACCAGGCGATCGTCTCGGCTGCGCTGACCGTAGGTGACTTGTCGGCTGTTTTCACTGAAAGCCTGGCCGCGTGTCAGGCCGATTTCGGCCCATACATCGGCCGGGAGTGGCTCAGTCGCGACGATCAGGCTTTGCGCGGCCAGTTGATGTTTGTTCAGCGGGGGCAGGGTGCTGGCATAACCTTCGACCGCCGGCACCACCCAATCGGCGCTCACCCGACCGTGCTCGGTTCGGACCTGGCCTGGCTTCCAGTCGAGCACCGGGCTTTGCTCGTAAATGCGTACACCCATCCGTTCGACGGCTTCGGCCAGCCCCCGTACCAACCGTGCAGGCTGGATGGTCGCGCAGTGAGGTGAATACAGGGCGCCGTATGCCTGGGCCACATTCAACTGTTCGCGCAAGGTCTGAGGGCTCAACCAGCGGTAGTCGTCTTCACCCAGGCCTTGCGCACGGACGGCATCGAGTTGTTCGCGCAGGCGCCGTTCTTGCTCGGGATAACGCGCCGCGCAGTACAGCACGCCGCCTTTGCGCAGTTCGCAATCGATGCCTTCGAGGTGGCACACTCGCACCACCTCGTCGGGAATTGCATGCAGCAGTTGGTAGCCCGCGTGACGTTGCGCGGCAGGTAAGGGGCCCAGGAGCCGGTCTTCGCCCAGCAGGTTGCCCATCAACCAGCCGCCATTGCGGCCGGAGGCGCCGAAGCCGGCAATTTGTGCTTCAACGATGACGATGTGCAGGTGCGGTGCTTGCTGTTTAAGGTAATAGGCCGTCCAGAGGCCACTGTAACCGGCGCCGATAATCACAACGTCTGCTTGCAGATCCTGATACAACGCCGGGCGCGGTATCAGCGCCTCGCCGAGTTGCTCCATCCACAAACTCACACCACCCCAGCCAGACATCCCATGCTCCATCGGTTGATTGCCGATAGAGATTAATGCGCTGCGACAGGGGCTGTGTTATCTGCGGGCACGCGCGCAATTGGCTTTCAACCACGCCTTGGGCGTGCAGCCGGTATGACTTCGGAAGGCCTTGTAGAACGCCGAGGTGGAATTGAATCCGGCACTCGCCGCAAGGGCATCGATGGGCGCGTTTTCACCGTGATTGGGCAGGCGCTCAAGCAGGTAGGCCAACCGGGCTTGGGTCACGTATCGATAGAAACTTTGTCCCAGCACTTGATTCAGCAGGTAAGACAACTGATTGCGACTGTACCCGGTGGCGCTGGCAATCCGTGCAAGGTCCAGATCCGGGTCGAGGAAGGGCTGCTGGCGCGTAAAATAGTCGGCCAAATCTCGCGCCATGAACGTCAGTTGACGCGCCGAGAGCCCCAGTTTACTGATGGCGGGGGCGTGGCGCCCAGTCTGGGGCTCGCTGTCGCGCACCAGTGAGGCATATTCGTTTATACGAAGGATCAGGCCATCACATACCGTGATGGCTTCGCTGGTGCGAAAAACCACCCGCTCGCCACTGCCTTTCAGCGCTGTCTGGTACTGGATGAATGCGGTACTGCCATCTGCACGGATGCGGTCGTTGTGTTCAAGATACTCGTCGGGATGACGCGGCAGCGTGCTGGTGATGTAAGCGCGCAATTCGGTCAGGCCCATGCTGCGGTTCTGGAAAAAATCGTTGTACTGCACTTGCGGGTGATAAATCGCGAGAATCGCCTCCAAGTCGCGGTGTTTCCACGCCATGTGGTAACGCAGCACCACTTCGAGGGTCAGCGCTGTCTGTTCGGCGGTATCTGGCGGAAGAAGAGGCATTGGCTGACCGGCGTGACGATTGGGGCTGGCGCCAGTCTAGCCCTGCAGTGGCTCACTGGACAAATTAGCAGAGCTGCCGACTCCAGGCTCAGCCACAGCTCCGGCGCTACGGTGACGACGATTGATTTGAGAATGCGTTTGCGTTCTTCTTGTTGCAGATGGGTCAGCAGAAAATCGGTAAAGGCGGGAACACAGGACATGGGATCTCCGTATCAGGTCCGAGAGGTGGCGCAAGGTTGATCAACCGGCCGACATCATAGAACGGGGCAGCGGGAAAAACTGCTGCGCCGACGGACTTCTCAAGCCACGGAGCTTGCGTTCGCCGCATGCGACGACGCAGCGCCTCGATGTGGCGAGCATTCTCGTTTAAGGGGGGGCGGTTTCATTAGACCCCCGGCCGATATGCGACGTGTATGACGCCATAAGAATGCCCCGAGCCTACAAACAGGCTTGGGATGTCGAGCGTTCGAGGCGTTACATCACCGATCAAGCCGGTACCCAGTTCGATCCCTCCCTGGTGGACGTCTTTTGTAACCTCTTTGACGAAATAGATCGTTTGCGGTTGCCCGATGTGGGTTGATGTTGTCCTATGAGTGTTCAGCTTTGGTATCTCTACGCCAGTGTCGCTTTGATTGAACTTGCGGCGGGGATTGGCAACGGCCACATGCAGTGTGTGTTGCATGCTACGGGTCCTGTTGTAGCTTGTTTCTATGATGATCTTGGAGCGCTTAGGATTACTCCCTCAATTCAGTAACAATATGGAGCAAGCCACGCTTTATGGATATCGAATTTCGCGGTAATGGCATGCGTGAGAACCCGTCTGTAGGTACATGCGATGAGTACGGTGTGAGCGGAATTACCAGCTTTGACGATCTGACCGAGGCTCGTCGTAAGATTGCAGAGTCGCACCCAGGCTTTAAACCTTTGTTCTCGCTCGATGATCTGCACCAGGCTCGAT
Source organism: Pseudomonas sp. NFACC56-3 (assembly GCF_900100025.1). Classification (NCBI taxonomy): domain Bacteria; kingdom Pseudomonadati; phylum Pseudomonadota; class Gammaproteobacteria; order Pseudomonadales; family Pseudomonadaceae; genus Pseudomonas; species Pseudomonas sp. NFACC56-3. Next base: position 24,175 of record NZ_FMTK01000001.1, read on the forward strand.
ACACGTCGGGCCATGCTCGCAGTCATTTAGGAATGGATGACGCCACCGAGGAGGACATCGCGGGGCTGCCTCAAGAATGTTTTGAGAACGGTGAATATGTAGGTTATCCGACCACGAAAGCGGAGTTCGCCATCTGCCTTCGCAATTTCACGAACCTGGTAGCAGCTACGTCTTTCGAAGATGCTTGTGCTCATGGTTTGACGCTTGATGAGCAGGCCCTGCAGGAGTGGATTGGTTATCAGGAAAAACCTGTATCGATAATCGACCAGCCCATGTCAGCGCTTTTGGTACCCGTTCAGGAGTCTTACCAGGCGCTCGCTGCTTTTCCCAACGGCTATTTCACTTCCGATTTGGATCCTGCGAAAAACTTTGCGGTTGCGCGTCATTTTTCAGAAGCGCATGGCTATGAGCTAATGGGCGTAGGTGCCTCTTACATCGGCTTCATTCGTGCTGAGCCGCCTGACCTATCTCTGGCCAATCTCGTTGCGAAAGACTTTTGCGCGCTCTACAACACGAGCGTTGAAAAACTACAAGCACGCATTTTTGCAGTCGCTCAGGCGGTCTCGGGTCGGACTCATCTTTGGCTGCGTTATGTGGAATGATGATCCCAAACAATCCGAGCCGGCCGCCTTTCGGACCGGTCAACTGCGTTAAGCCCAGCTCAGGAATGAGTCGGATAATCCACGTAGCCACGCTGATCGCCACCGAAGAAGGTGCTCGGGTCTGGTGTATTGAGCGGTAACCCGTCGCGAATTCGCCGGGGCAGATCCGGGTTTGCCAGGAACGCTCTGCCGAACGCAATGATGTCCGCCCGGCCGTCGATCAAGGCCTGTTCCGCCGTCTCGGGATCGTAGCCACCGGCGATCATCAACACGCCGTTCCATGCCGCACGTAATTGACCGATGATTTCATCCCAGCGTGGATCGAAGTGCTCGTCCTTGACGGTGCCAACCACGGCGGGCTCGACGAGGTGCAGATAGGCCAGCGTCCATTGGTTCAACGAGCGCACGATGTAGCCGAATGTCGCCTGCGGTGTCTCATCGCCCATGCCCATGAACCGCCCCATCGGCGTCAAGCGTACGCCTACGCGCTCTGCGCCCACTTCGTCGACTACGGCGGCGACCACTTCCAATAACAGCCGTGCACGGTTTTCCAGGCTTCCACCGTAAGCATCCTCGCGCTGGTTACTGTTACTGTTGATGAACTGGTCCAGCAGGTAACCATTGCCCGCATGAATTTCCACGCCGTCCATTCCAGCGTCCAGTGCATTGCGCGCGGCCCGGCGGTAGTCGTCGATGATGTCGGTGATCTCTGGAGCCTGCAGTGCACGTGGCACCGGTACATCGCTCCAGACACCGTTGCCATCCGCGTCGACGATGAACGTCTTGCCCGGCACGGGTAACGCGCTCGGGGCAACCGGGCGCGCGTTGTCAGGCTGAAAGCTCGGGTGGGACACGCGGCCGACATGCCAGAGCTGCATGAAGATCAGGCCGCCGCTCTCATGCACCTGGGCGCTGACTGCACGCCAGGCTTGCACCTGTTCAGCGTTGTAGATGCCCGGTGTCCAGGCATAGCCTTGGCCTTGCCGGGAAATTTGCGTCGCTTCGGTAATGATCAACGCGGCGCTCGCACGCTGGCGGTAATACTCGGCGTTCATGGCCGTTGGCACGTCGCCCGGTTGCCCGGCGCGAGAGCGTGTCAAAGGCGCCATCGCCACGCGGTGAGGGAGTGTGTAGGGGCCCAATGCGATGGGTTGGAACAGGTGCTGCGGCATGAGGTGTTCTCCGATAGTGGTACAGAAAGCAGGGCGGCGGACGTTGGGTCAGGCACCGGATGGCTCAAGTTAATCGGCGGAAGGGCGCTTGATAATCCGAGGAAAGCCCAACACTGCGTTGCGTGAAGCGCAACGCAATGCAGGTCAGGACGGCTGCTCCGAGCGGGTCAGGGGCAGGTTCAACCAGCGTCGGCCGGTGGCGTTCGCCACGGCGTTGCCGATGGCGGCGGCCATGGGACCCTGAACGATTTCGGCGGCGCCGAGAAACGGTTGTCCCGGTTGGTCGAGTAGATGAACATCGACCTTCCTGGGCACCTGCGAAAAGCGCAGGATCGGGTAACCACTCCAGTCGTAGCTGCGTATCCCCCCGGCGTCATAGGCGACCTGTTCATACAGCGTCCAACTGGTGGACTGGACGATCCCGCCCTCCACCTGATTGCGCAGGCCATCGGGATTGACGATCTGTCCGACGTCCACCGCCGTGACCACATGCTCGATCTGTATTTCACCGGTCAGCGGATGTACCTGAAGTCGTACCGCGATAGCGCAGTAGCCCATGATGTTTTTGTACCGGGCAAAGGCGAAGCCGATGCCTGCGCCAGGCTCATTGCTTTTTTGCGGCCAGCCAATAGCGTCGCGAACCCGCTCCACCACGGCCCGCGCCCGGGGATCTTCCAGATGAGCCAGGCGCAAGGCTATCGGGTCGACCCTGGCCCTGGACGCAAGCTCATCCATGCACGCTTCGATCGCAAAAATGTTGATGTGCGCACCCAGTGAACGCATGGCCGAGGTGCGAAAGGGCATCTGCGTGACAAAGTTCATATTGATGCGGGTAGAAGCCAGCGTGTAGAGCGGCACGGCGTTGCGATCGCCATCGCCTTCAGGTTGAGCGATGGGCACCGAAGGTGCGGAGGCGAACGGTCGAGCCAGCAATCGCGCCGGCAGCAACCGGCCGGCGTTGACGATGCGTTCGTTGTGCGGCGTCGTCCACAGTTCATAGTTCCAGTCCTGCAACCGACCTTGGGCGTCCAGGTTGGCTTTGACTTCGGTGACCATCGCCGAGCTGTAGGGCTCCCAGAGATTTTCCTGCTCGCGCATCCATTGGACCCGGACCGGTGTGCCGGGTATGCGCATGGCAATCAACGCCGCGTCGGCTGCCGCATCGTCCGCGCCGTTATGGCCATAACAACCGGACCCTTCGGTGTGGATACAGCGAACGCGCTCGGGGGGGAGCTGCACCATTTCGGCGATCCCGGCCCGCAGGGGATACACGCCCTGGGTGTGGGTCCAGACGGTGAGGGTGCCGTCCTTGAACCAGGCCACGGCGCAGGACGGGCCAATGGAGCCATGCATCAGGTATTGCTTGGTCACGCGTGCCTGATAGCTGTTGTCGGTCGGACCCTGGGCAGTGCGTTCATGGCTGATCGGGTAGGGGCGTGAAGGGAGGCGTTTGAGCAATGCGTGGATGTCTGCGGATTCGGGTATAGCCTGGCCACCGCTCCAGCGCGCTGTTTCGTATCCGCTGCGCATCGCTTTGATTGCTTGCCATTCATCCCGCGCGACCACCGCAAGATAGTTGCCGTCGCGAATCACCTGCACAACTCCGCAGAGCGCTTCGACCGACGCCGCATCAAAGGCCCGCAGCGTGCAGCCGGGGCGGGGTGGGCGAATCACCCGAGCGTGCAGCATGCCCGGCAGACGGATGTCCTGGACAAACGCGGCGCCACCGCTGACTTTTGCCGGAATATCCAGCCGTTGCAGCGAATGGCCGATCAGCCTGAACGCGGTCGCGGCCGCTGCCGGCGAATCGGACTGTGCATAGCGGTGCAGATCGACGTTTTTGACGGCGTCGGCATAAGCCATTCGTTGTCCGTTGGGACCGTGAATGATGCCCTCCCGGGTCGTCAACAGTGCCGGTGCAACCTCCCAACGACGCCCGGCCGACTCCAGCAGCAGTTCACGCACTTGTGCCGCTGCGTTGAACAGCGCGGTCCCGCTGTCGAAAATACTGTGGCTGCCAGCGGTGTAACCTTCGTTGGGCGTCAGCGCCGTGTCGGCGGTGAGCAGGTTGATCGCTGATGGAGAAACCTCCAGGCGTTCAGCGGCAATTTGCAGCAAGGCAGTCTTGACCCCGGTGCCCAATTCAACCTTGCCGGTATAGACGGTGATGCCTTCATGACCGACGCGGATCCAGGCATCAAGATAGGGATTGGTGCGCAGGCTGCCGGGCAGATCCGGTGCCAATACCACCGTGCCAAGCGTGTCGACTTCGGTGTCCGCCCACGCACGTCGCGGCACTGGTACCAGGGTAAACGCCATCAGCAAGGCGCCCCCACGTAGGAATGCGCGACGGCTGTGATTGACCTCGTTGACCACTGTCATGACGCGCTCCCGTTTTGCCTGGCGACAAGGCTGATCGCGTCGATGATTCGCAAGTGGGTGCCGCATCGACACAGGTTGCCGGCCATGTACTCACGAATGGTCTGTTCATCCGGCTGCGGGTTGCTCTCCAGCAGTGACTGCGCGCGCATCAACATACCAGCGATGCAGTAGCCGCACTGGGCCGCCTGTTTCTCGATAAAGGCCTTTTGCAAAGGGCCGGGATGTTCGGCGGTACCGAGACTTTCCACCGTCCGGACCTGCTTGCCGCCAAGGCCCGCGCACGGCGTCACGCAGGAAAATACAGGCTTGTCATCGACGATGACCGTGCAGGCGCCGCATTGCCCCAGACCACACCCGTACTTGGCGCCGTTGAGCCTCAGATGATTACGCAGCGCGTAGAGCAACGGCATGTCCGGTTCGAGGTCCAATGTCTGGGCCGAGCCGTTGACGTTAAGCGTGATTTGGGTCATTTCGTCTCCTGACGTATCGCTTCAAGGGTTGAAGAAAGGTCTGTCCAGGGTTGGTCGGGTCTGGCTTGTCGGCGCAAGTACGAAGCGAGTGCGATGAGTTGATCGTTGTCGAGGCTGGCGGCAAACGGCGGCATCATCGGTCCCGGCATGCCCGGCGTTGCCGGGACACCTTCGAACACGGTTTTCAGGAAATTGCGCGGGTTCGGGGCTTGCAACGATGACGTACGGTCCAGCGAAGGACGCTCGTCGATTTCACGCATCGGTGCGGCTGGCCCATGGCAGCCGGCACAGGCGCTGGCGAACAGCAGGGCGCCAGTGGTCTGATCGGAGGCCCCGGCATTAGCATCTGCGGCTGGGACCTCGGTGATGACAGTTCTGGCGGGCAAGCTCAGCAGGTACTCGGCAATCGCCTGTACGTCGCCGACTGGCAAGCGCGCCAGGCTGAGACTGACCGGGCGCATCGGGCCGGCGGCAGTTCCATGGCCGTCCACCACTTCTGCTCGCAGGTAGCTCACCAACTGATCGTAGCGCCAGGCATTTGCACGACGATCCATGCCCAGCAGCGAAGGCGCTTCCCAACCATCCACGGTACCGCCGGCCAGGCTTGCGCCGGACTTCTCGGCGCCGATCAGGTTCAGCGGAGAATGACAGCCTGCGCAGTGGCCAGGGCCTTCGACCAGGTAGCGCCCGCGATTCCATGCATCGGATTGCTGCGCCACGGGGGTCAGTGGCTCGCCGTGCAGGAACAGTAAATTCCAGAACGCCACCAGCGGCCGGAGGTTCATCGGGAAGCTCATGCGGTTTTGCCGGGCTGGAGCGTGCACGGCCGGGCCACTCATCAAGTACGCATAGGCGTCTTCTATATCGCCTGCTGTCATGCGCCGGTAATGCACGTACGGGAAGGCCGGATACAGGAAGTGCCCATCGCGGGCGATCCCTTCACGCATCGCCCGCTCGAACGCCGGCAGCGACCACTGGCCAATGCCTGTCTGCGGATCGGGTGTGATGTTCGTGCTGTAGAGTGTGCCAAACGGCGTCACCAGCGGCAGTCCCCCCGCCAGGTAAGGGCCGCCGGGTCTCGTGTGGCATACCGCGCAGTCGCCCGCTTCGACGACTCGCGCGCCGCGTTGCAACTGCACCGGATCGAAGGTTCGCGGCCGCTCGACGGGCGCAATCGCCGGACGCCACATCAGCAGGGTGGCAGCGATCGCACCTATCGAAGCCAGGACCGCAGCGCCGACCCAAAACGGTCTGGACCTCATGGAAATGCCCATCATGGGCATCCCAAGCCTGAGGGACGCGCGCTGGACATTGAGGATGGATTCGAGGTCATTGACGGCTCCTTGAACAATCGGGAAAGGGCGCCGATGGAGAATCCTGCGCCGAGTGCCCAAGGGTAGAGAAGCCCCATGCGCCGGAGTATCAGCGGATCACGCAAAAGCCTGTTGCGCCAACCGCAACACCGCTGGCGTTGCGTGTCGCGCATCACTTCATTGCCCGATCAATGTATTCTCCGGGCAGACCGTTGCCCTTAGCCTGACGATCACTTCCCCAAACTTACCGAGGTGTCACCATGTTCATGGGCAATCCCGCCGCGACGGCCAAGGCCGAACAACCCGCTTCACTTTCCGGCCTGATGGTCGCGTTCCTGGCGTTCTGCTGCGGCGCGGTCGTGGCCAATCTTTATTACGCTCAGCCGATTGTCGAATTGATCGCGCCGCAAATTGGCCTGTCCAGCACCAATGCGAGCCTGATCGTGTCGCTGACGCAATTCGGCTACGCCTTGGGTTTATTGCTGCTGGTGCCATTGGCTGACCTTGCGGAGAACCGGCGCCTGGTGGTGGGCCTCACCCTCGCGTCGGGCGTTACCCTGTTGTGTGCCGGGCTGGCGCACTCGCCGTCGATATTCCTCGTCTTGTCGCTGCTGATCGGCCTCACATCGGTAGCGGTGCAGATCCTGGTGCCCCTGGCGGCACACCTGGCGCCGGAGGCAACACGAGGCCGCGTGGTGGGTAACATCATGAGCGGCCTGTTGCTCGGCATTCTGCTGTCGCGCCCGCTGTCGAGCTTGCTGGTGGACGTGTTCGGCTGGCGCGGTGTGTTCTTCAGTGCGGCGGCGCTGATGGCTGTTATCGCCCTGATCACCGCCATTGCGTTGCCGCGTCGCGTACCGACGCATCGGGCGACTTATGCCGCATTGATCGGCTCGGTGTTTGCGCTGGCCCGGCGCCATTCGGTCCTGCGCCAACGTTCGTTGTACCAGGGATTGTTGTTCGCCAGCTTCAGCCTGTTCTGGACCCTGGCGCCCATCGAGCTGATGCGCCACCACGGTTTCAGCCAGGTGCAGATCGCGATCTTTGCGCTGGTAGGCGCCGTCGGTGCCGTGGCCGCGCCCATTGCCGGACGCTTGGCCGATGCAGGTCATGGCCGTCGCGGGACACTCGTTGCGCTGCTGTTGGCTCCGGTCTCCTTGTTGATTGCTGCGCTGCCCGGCAGTGGCTACATCTGGCTTGTCGTGTGCGCGGTGCTGCTGGATTTCGCCGTGCAGCTGAACATGGTGCTGGGCCAGCGCGAGGTGTACTCCATCGACCCGCACAGCAGGGCTCGATTGAATGCCGTGTACATGACCAGCATCTTCGTCGGCGGTGCCTTGGGATCGCTGGTGGCGAGCCCGCTCTATGAGCATTTCGGCTGGAACCTCTCTGCGGTGGCGATTGCGTTGCTGCCTGCCTTGGCCCTGGTGATATTCATGAGTCGCAAGGCAGATGTCTGACCAACAGGCATCGAGGAGCGCGGCGAAGCACAGTCCTGCAAGACGGCGGGCGAACGGTCATGCACAATCAGCTCCGTTCCCTTTCGACCGGACTCCGCTGATGGACAAATTGCTGGCGTTGAAGATGTTTGTTGAAACCGTGCGTTGCGGTGGTTATTCCTCTGCGGCGCGCAAACTCGGCATCTCCACCTCTTCGGTGACACGCCAGGTGGCGGGCCTGGAAAGCGAGCTGGGCGCCAGCCTCCTTAACCGCACGACCCGCAACACCAGCGTGACCGTCGCCGGGCAAGCCTACTTTGAAAAAGCCGTGGCTATTCTGGAGGCCATCGATGAAGCCGATGCCGTGGTCGCCGACCGCGGCAGCGAGGCGCAAGGGCGCCTGCGGATCAGTGTCCCCGTCGAGTTTGGCCGGCGAATCATCGCGCCACATCTGGGCCGGCTGCTCGACCGTCATCCGGGACTGGAAATCAGCGTGTCATTGAGCGATCAGGTCGGTGACCTGTTGAGCGAGCAGATTGATGTGTCCGTGCGCCTCGGCTCGTCGGTGGTCAGCGAGGACATCGTCAGCAAACGGGTAGGGGCCTTCGAGCGCTGGGTCGTCGCCAGCCCGGATTACCTGGGCCGTCACGCGGCGCTGAGTCATCCTAATGACTTGCTGGGGCACCAGTGCCTGCGCTTCGATTACGGTGGATCGCATCATCACTGGACGTTTCAGGGTGACGAGCAACCCCTTCAGCTCAACGTGCATGGCCGGTTGCAAAGCAACAACGCCGACATCTTGCGCGAGGCCGCAATTGCGGGCGGCGGGGTGGCTCTCCTGGCCGACTGGCTGGTGCGCGATGACGTCGCCGCAGGTCGACTGACACGGTTGCTGGAGCATTACGAAGTCAATCCGGGCAGCGCGAGCAGTTGCATCAATGCGCTGTATTTGCCCAATCACCGCGGCTCCAGCCGCATCAATGTGTTCATCGATTTTCTTACGGAGCTTCTCGCCTCTGATCGAATGGCCCAATGAGGGATATCGCCGAGCTGTGTAGCGCCAGATCCTCAAGTGACGTACTGAGGACCTTCATGACTGGCCGATATTCCTCTTTTTATCACCGCTGCAGAGCGACTATTGATGGGTGTCCACTTCCTCAGCCGGATAAAACTCGCCTTCCTTGCCCATCTTTGTCAGTCGTTCGCGCGCGATCCGCTCAACGCTGGCCACTGCGGCCTGATCGTCAGGGTTGACCAACTGCAGGCACAGGCGTTGGACATTCTGATCGTGGGTGCCTTCGCTGAGCATTTCGTGGGTGAAGACTTGTGCGCCACGCCAGAGGCATAGCTGGGTATGAGTCCCGCCGAGCCATATCTCGTTGATTGATCTGAGGTCAGTGGTCGCCAGTTGATCCACGGTAATTGTCTTATCCATTGCGCTGTACCTTACCAATGATTGGTTACAGGTAGACTTACAGGCACAGCGGGTGTTCCCAGCGTCGGCGGTTCAACCGCGCCAAGCCATGGAGTGGCGAACCTCATAAAAAAGTGGGCAGTATTTCCAGTAAATAAATCTGTCCCCTTCATTGCCGCAAACCTTGATGTATGAGGAGACTTCGCTTTTGCCAGCGATTCTGTAGCACGTAATGGAGTTCAACCCCGGTCATGGTCTCCATCAGTGGTGAGTATCCGCACCTTGCAGAGCTTGGGCCCGCCGAGGATGCAATCGGGCGAGAGCGGCTGCTTCCGACCGAGAGTGTGTAAAAACGTCAGATTGGGTTTCTATATCGACGCCAGGAGACCGTGCTCACGTTTCGCAAACTGATCAAGGTCACGACGTTTCCAGGAACAGTTAAAACGGCTCAGCAGCCTCTTAAAATCTTTTGGATGGGATAAAAAGATCGGTTTTCACGCCGTTAACGCTTTCATCAAGCCAGTGGTGCTGATGATTTTCATAAACCTTTTCAGATTGTAGGCGAGCACATTCCTCTGCACTCACCCCGTTAAGCTTTCTGGTCAGGAAGTGTGTCGCGCCCATCCACATCTCCGGCGCATTGTTCAGCCGGGTCTGCATTTCCTCCAACACGGCTTCATGGTCCCAGCGCCGAACTCACCGCTCCGTGATTGGTGTGCACTGCGGTTTCATGGCACAGCCCCGGCATTCGAACTCCAGTAACGGTGCAACGTCAGGCCTTTTTCAACGTTGGTATAGCGCCAGATCAGCGCCTCTCCAGCCGGGCAAATGTATTCGTTTTTTGCGCGTCATAGATGAACGCATCGCTATTGAAACGCCCGTCAGCCTTGGCTCCAGAGGTCATCGGCTTGGGTACATAGGCGGTGAATTTCAATGACCTGTAACTCTTTCATCTGAGCTTTGAGCTTGTCGATTTTCTCTTGCAGATGAGTAGCCTTGGACTGAGCGGTTGAGGGTTCTTGCTGATCGGCTTCGTCGAGCGCAGTCAGATACCGATTGATACTCGATTCAATTTCCTCCATTCGCCGCTTCAGTTTGGCGCTGGTGAAATTGCGGTCGCGATTGTTGACAGCCTTGAATTTACTGTCATCGATGGCAACAAGACTTCTCCAAACAATCCCAACTGCTGACAGAGCACGACGAACTGGTGACAAACGTCTCGGATGGCCTTGCTGTTATCTTTTCGGAAGTTGGCAATGGTCTTGAAATCGGCATCAAACGCGCGCTCAGCCACATCAGCTCGACGTTGCGTTGGGCTTCTCGCTCCAAACGTCGGCTCGACTGGATGCGGTTGAGATAACCTTAGATGTAGACCTTCAGCAAGACCGAGGGATGGTAAGCAGGCCGGCCAGTATCGGCAGGGACGGCACCTTCAAAACACAGATTGACCAGATCGAGTTCATCGACAAAGACGTCGACTACGCGCACCGGGTTGGTATCGCTGACGTAGTCGTCGAGACGCTCGGGAGTAAGGTGCCTTAGCCTCGATGGTCACCTTGAATAAAGCGCTTCATGGGCGATCCTTGCGATGAAATCCTCAGAAATCATAGCAAGGTTTTCGGGCTGGATAGATTACTCAATCGTAGACTTATTGAACCAGCTGCCGGATCCCTAGAGACAAAATCAAACCACCGCATAATCGATCAATAGCTTTTTTCCTCCTTCGATACGCTGAAGCGATCTCAGGTTGAGAAAGAGCTATTGCGACCACCCCATACCAGGTCATCGAAACCACCACTACGACTGCCAGCATCGACAAAAACGTGCTTGGTGAAACGTGGGTGGGGGCTGCCGCTGAAAAAATAGCGGCATAGAAGGCCATGGATTTAGGGTTGCCAATGTTCGTAACGACCCCCTGAATGAATGACTGCCGAAAGTTTTCGACGACAGCATTATTGCAGGGGGCAGGCGCGCTCTTCCCGGCCTTGAGCAGCAGTCGGAATCCAAACCACATCAGATAGGCAGCTCCCAGAACTTTTACGACCAGCGCCGCCCAAGGGAACGCAGCAAATACAACGCCGATACCTGCGATTGCACAGGTGGCCCAGAATAAATTGACCAATACGATGCCTGCTACCAAGGCCAAAGCTTCTGACCGCGTAGCAGCTACCGCTTTGTGGACTACTGCAACGAAATTTGGCCCTGGAATAACGACACCGGCCAGGTAAACCAAAAAGACTGTCAAAACGGCGGGACCATCGATCATGTGCATTCCTTTGCGAGTATTGTGGCCGGGGACGGTCATCATTCAGTTCAAGGCCGCCCGCGGCTTCAACGTACAACGAAATAAAAATTTGATACAGGGCTTTGAGCGTAGTTGTGTTTTTTACACACTCTGGGCCAGAAGCAGCCGCCTGAAGGTGTCGACGAAAATTCGGGCGACTCAGCTTTTGTTGATTGACGCGCTATCTTGATAAGGTCGCATGTAATAAGCCCTGTTGTTCGCCAAGGCTTTCGCGGTCGCCTGATGCAGGGCTGCAATTTTCATGGGGCCGCGCCAAAGGTGAACGGACGTTAGCATCAAGCCATGATCGGTAATTCGATGAGGTTGGGACGGCCTGAGCGAATGCCATCCTCGACCGCTTCAGCGATATCGCCGGCGCGCTCGACCCTGCGCGAAGCAACCCCCAGGGAGGAGGCGAGGGCCTGGAAGTCGATGGCCGGGTCTCGGATGTCCATGCCGATGAACTGGTTCGTACCGGCACTTCGGTAGTGCGCCTGGCTACGCGCGTAGTTTTTCAGGATGTTGTATTCGCCATTGTTCATGACCACAAAGGTGACGGGCAAACGCTCGTGTGCCGCTGTCCAAAGCGCTTGGGGTGAATACATCGCCGAGCCATCGCCGACCAGGCAGACCACCGGGGCGCGGTCCAGGCCAAGGGATGTACCGACAGCCGCCGGCATGCCCCAGCCGAGGATGGCGCTCCGTGTAAACAGGTACTGGCGGGCCGAATGCGAATCCAGGCACGCACGCACATGAGGGATGGTAACCGGCGCTTCGTCGACGATCCACACGTCAGGGCCGATTGCCCGGACAGCTTCATGGGCCGCAACGAAAGGCGTTGTCACGGGCGTATGGAATTCGCGCTTCGCGCGCTCGGCCACTTCGATTCGGCGGGTTCCGCGCTCGTGCGCAGCGACATTTCGCAGCGTCGCGATGGCCTGGCTGTGTGGGGCCAGCATCTGATCCAGTAACGGCAGCAACAACTGCAAGGACAGCTTGATGTCGCCTATCAATCCCAGCGCCGTTCCATGCACTCTGCCCAGTTGGTGGCCATCGCCGGTCAATTGAATGAGACGGCAATGAGGGGGGATCGCCGGGCCTTGCGAGTATTGGTAACTGATCAGCGAATGGCCGCCGAGAAGCAAGACCGCATCGAAGTCAGCGAACGTTTCGCGGATATCGGCAGCTTTGGGCGACAAGGCTCCGCGCCATTGAGGATGAGCGGTGGGGAAGGGGATATGCCCGGGCCAGGATGGCCCGAAGACCGGCGCGCCGAGTGCTTCGGCGAGCCTCACCGCTTCCACTTGCGCATTCGACTGGAAGACCTCCTCCCCGACGATAATCGCCAGGCGGCCGGGAGTAACCGTCGCTAAGGCGTCAGCCAACGGGTCAATCGCCGCGGTCACCGCACCTCGTTCGATTCGCGACGGCTGGCCAGCATCGGCATCGGTATGCTGCTCCATCACGTTGATCGGCAGCGAAAGGAAAACCGGGCCGGTCGGCCCTGTGCGGCAGTCCTGAAGCGCGCGACGCAGCAGCATCGGGATATGTTCGGGGTGCTGGATTTCCTCCGCCCATTTGACGCTCGGTCGGGCCAGGCTGACCAGATCGCCATGAAGCAGCGGGTCGGTCACGCCATGGCGGGTATCCTGTTGGCCCGCGGTGATCACCAGCGGCGTGTTCGCCATCTTCGCGTTCAGGATGGCGCCCATCGCATTGCCAAGGCCTCCTGCTGTATGAAGGTTCACGAAACCGGGGCGGCCGGATGCCTGCGCATAACCGTCGGCCATCGCCACGACGCAGGCCTCCTGGAGGCCGAGCACGTAGTGCATATCGGATACGCCCGAGAGCGCATCGAGCAAAGGCAGCTCCGTTGTTCCCGGATTGCCGAAGACATGGCGAACGCCTTCGCTGCGCAGTACTTCTACGAGCAGGTCCGCGCCGCGTTGCCCACGGATGCTGGACGGGACACAGGGAGTTGACGGCATGGCGCGAAACCTCATTTATTTGGAAGAGATAATTTAACCTGCTTTCATGGCTATTGGATTGCCAAATGGCAGTGCACCACCTGTGCGGCGACGACGCTGCAAGCCCTGACGCTGGGTTTGATTTGAAGCCCGTCAGTGACTTAACGTCCGCCTATTCTTTCGAGCGACTGGCTTTTGCGCGGCAAATCGCTGGTACGCTTGTCCGAGCCTTTGCGAATCGCATTGCACAAGGCCCGGACGATGGGTACATAGCTCAGCTGGCTGGGCTGGCAGGCCTGGAGCGCACCCGTTGGGTTGATCAAGTGTACCGCGATGTGCCCTGGCAGCCATGAGACGAGTGGCCAGCGGGGTCGTTGGGCGATCGTCGGGCACAGATCAGCCGCCGTCACACCAAATTCAGAAGACGCCACGAATGCGACCCCCATCAGGCACGCGCCTTCAAGCTGGGCGCGTAGGCGACCGGGGTTTTCTACAGCGCCCAGGTCAGCGACAAACACCGTGTCATGCACAATCAAGCGGCCCTCGTCGCTCAGCTCGACATCGATTACCGCGGCCATGCAAGTCTGCGCATCGCAGTGTGCGGCGATGCCCTGGGTTCGGCGTCCGCCTGAAGGCTTGCCCCAATGGCTTCTCGTGGCCGCTTCGGTGATGACGCTACGCATTCGCCGGGCATCGAAACCTGAGCGTTGCGCGGCGCCGTCGGCCCGTGTTGATACCGAATCGATCAGGGAAAGCAGGTAGTCTTGTTGATCGAGCCTGCATGCAGGGTCCTGTGCGGCCATGAATTGCTGTTCGGCGCGCAGGCGAAGCAACAGGTCTTTGCGGTTCAGGATACCGTCTGGCGATGGCCAGATGAATTGATCAAGCGCGCTGTCGTGCCCGTCAGGATGGTTCATTTGCGTTTCTCCTTCCGCCTGATGACAAGAGCTCCAGCAAAAAGCAACCAAGGGTGCGGAATCTCTGGTTAAGCCAGGTTCCTGCGGGAGCGGGCAGGCTCGCTCCCGCAGGTTCATGCTGGCGCCGCAGGAGCAATCCTGGCGTTACTTTAGGCGCAACGATCTGACGTCAGGGTGACGGGAGGCTGACAGGAACATGTCAGGCGATAAAGGGGGCCGGGCAGGTGATGCATACAGTTGAGTCTGGCCTTCTTGTCGTCGGCTTGCATCACCCACCCACGTTCAAGCCACGATCTGCTCTGCTGCGCGAGCCCAAGGGGTCGCTGTCCTTGCTGGCATCGAAGGAGACAAGCTGCTAACGGTGTCGAGCCGATGAATCTGTTCGGCTGACAGTTCAACCGACAGGGCTGCGAGGTTGTCGGCCAACTGCTCGACCGAGCGCGGGCCGATGATGGGTAACGACCCGTGCGTGCCGGACCAGGCGATGGCGACTTGACCGGGGGTGACGCCTAGTTCGTTGGCGATGGCGATGACCGTGTCGAGGACCTGTGTACGCTGCTCGCTATTCTCCGCCTGGAACACCTTGCCACCGAGGCCCTCGGCGCGTCCTTTCTCGCCCTTGCGGTACTTACCGGTCAGCATGCCTCCGCCGAGTGGCGACCAAGTGACGATACCCAATCCCAACGCATGCGAAGCCGGGAACAGATCAACCTCGGGGTCGCGGTGGACCAGGCTATGCTCGAATTGCGCCGCGGCGATCGGCACCGAGTGGGTGAGTTCGGCGAGGGTGACTGCTCGCGATAGCCGCCAAGCAGGAAAGTTGGAGAGGCCGGCATAAAGAATCTTGCCTGCGCGGGCGAGATCCTCGAACCCACGGACAATTTCTTCGATGGGCGTGACATTATCCGGCCAATGCACCCAGTAGAGATCGATGCGATCGGTTTTGAGTCGCTTCAGGCTCGCCTCTACCGAGGCCACCATGGCTTTACGACTATTGCCAATGACGAGGCGATCGGCATTTGGCTGCGCGCCTTGGGTGTACTTGGTCGCCAGGACGAAACGCTCGCGTCGGCCCTTCAGAAGGGTACCGAGCAGTTCCTCGGACTCTCCGAACTGGTAGATATCTGCGCCATCGATGAAGTTGCCGCCGGCCTCCGCGTAGGCGTTGAAGATTGCCGTGCTGACATCGGGATCCGCACCGTAGCCCCAGCCTGTGCCAAAGTTGCCCGTCCCAAGCACGACCTGGGACACACTCAGTCCTGTTTTGCCGAAGGATGCATATTTCATGTTTTCACCATTGATCAAGTCGGAATGATTTTTTCAGATAGTGGCGGTGCAAAGAAAATTGTATATGCAAATATTGCAGGTACAATAGACCCCATGAAAAATACTATCAAGCCACAGGGCTGCACCAATCTGAAACTCCGCCAGCTCAATCGCATGGTGACGCGTCATTACGACCGCTACGTCGCCGAGTTCGGCCTGAAGAACACGCAATACGCATTGTTGTCGCATGTGGTCAGGCTGGGACCTATTCGGCCGAGTGATCTGGCCAGGCAAATGCAGATGGATAATTCGACCTTGACTCGAAACATGCAGTCCCTGACCGCTCAGGGGTGGCTGGAGATTGGTGCAGGAGGCGATGCCCGCAGTCGCCTTGTCGAAGTGACCGAGGCTGGACGCGTAAAGCAAGCCGAAGGCCAGCGGGCCTGGAAGGAGGCACAGCGCGCACTCAATGGTCTACTCGGCGTGGAGCGCGTGGCGGTATTGCACGAATTGCTCGACGCATGCATTGCGAGCCTTGACGACGATCTTGATGAGTCCCCATCAGAATGACTCGCCAGAAGCCTCGCAACGCATAACGGGGATGGGAAAACCAGCGTGCTTGACGGATATCCCATCTCGAGTGTCAGGACCCAATCACACCGAGTTCAAACCCTCATGAATTTTCTGATTCTCTCGCCGCACTGATCAGCTCGGATCATCCCAGGCGCCGCATCCAGTTTGACCAGGCCGTCCTCCATGAAAACTACCCTGTCGGAAATTGACATGGCGAAGTCCATTTCATGGGTCACGATCAACATGGTCATGCCTTCTTTTGCCAGGTCGCTGATCACCTTGAGCACATCGCCGACCAGTTCCGGGTCAAGGGCTGAAGTAGGCTCATCGAACAGCATGATTTGGGGATCCATCGCCAATGCACGGGCGATAGCCACGCGTTGTTGCTGGCCGCCCGACAACTGATGCGGATACTTTTGCGCGTGCGCCAGCAGCCCGACCTTGTCCAGCAGCGCGTAGGCGCGCTGCTCGCTGATGGACTTGTCGCGGCCGTGATAACGTGGCGCGAGGGTGATGTTGTCGAGAATGGTGCGATGGGGAAACAGGTTGAAGCTCTGAAACACCATGCCGATGCGCTGCACCCCGTGGCGTACTTGTTGCGTGTTGGTGTTGTCACCGGCGTGGATGTAGCTCTCGCCGAATAGAATGATCTCGCCCTGGTCGATGCTTTCCAAGGCGTTGACGGTCCGAATCAGCGAGGTTTTTCCCGATCCCGACGGACCGATAATGGAAATCACCTGCCCCACGTTGACATCAAGGTTGATGCCCTTGAGCACGGCGTGCTGGCCGTAGCGCTTGTGAATGTTGATCAGTTGCAGGGCGGGTGCCGAGCCAGGCCCCGGCGCTGTACGAGCGTCTGCCGGAGAGGGCGCCGCCCGTGACGCGCGTAGACGCCGCAGGCTGATGTCATCCAGCGTTTGTGGTTTGCGGTTGTTGAGCTCCAGGTGTTGCTCCAGCCAATGAAACAGCCAGCCGAGCACGGTCACGATCAGCACGTAATACACCGCCACAGCCGACAGGGTTTCCATGACCAGGAAGTTTTGCGCGTAAAGACGCTGGCCCACGGTCAGCAGTTCGGTCAAGGAAATCACCGAGACCAGCGAGGTCAGTTTCACCACGGTGATGTATTCGTTGATCAGTGTCGGCAGGGAAATGCGGAACGCCTGCGGGATTACGATCAGGCGCTGCAGACCGATCAGGCCGATACCCAGTGCACGGCCGGCTTCTTTCTGGCCTTTGGCAACGGATATCAAGCCGCCACGATGAATTTCCGCCATGTACGCCGCCTCGGTGACCACCAGTGCCAACAGGCCGGAATAGAACGGGTTGGACAGTACGCCACGGGTGACCGGGAGCATCTGCGGCAAGTTATAGACGAACACCACCAGTACGAGCAGCGGCACGCTGCGAAAGAACCAGATATAAACCGACGCCGGCACGCTGACCCAACGCGTGGCCGAAAGCTTGGCCGACGCCAGCAGGAAGCCCAGCAGCATGCCGATGAACCAGGCCAGCGTGCTGAGTTGCACCACCGTAATGCAGGCTTTCCAGAAGTCCGAGACCGAAAACAGAGAAAAGAAATAGGGCCATTCAAATTGCATGTGTACCTCCAACTGCTGGCGTCGACGGAGGCTTCACCTATGCCGGGCAGTCAAGCGAAAGCCGCCGACTGTGGGAGCGGCCTCGCTCCCACAGGGCTGCACTGAGTCAGTTAGTCGGTTCTTCCAGGTTGTACTTCTTCAACAGGGCGGCGTATTCACCCGATGCTTTCGTCGCATCAAAGGCCTTGAGCAGCGCCTGATAGAGCGCGTCGTTGTCCTTTTTGACGTAGATACCCAACGTCTGTTGATAGATCGAGTGCTCGGTGCTGATCACAACCCGACCTTTGGTACGTTCTGCGATCATGCCGGCGGCACCGTCGATCTCCACCTGAGCCTGCACGTTGCCGGAGAGCAGCGCCTGGGTCACTTCAGGCGCGGACGGGAATTCGCTGACCATGACCGCGCCCTTGTTGTTCGGGACGCAGTAATCGGTCGAGAGCTTGTTGAATTGCGTCACCCAAGTGGTGCCTTTTTCCAGGCCGATTTTCAGGCCGCAGAGGTCTTCCGGTACTTTCGGTTTCAACGGGCTGTCTTTCAGCACCATGATCGCTGCGCCGGTCTTGGCGTATGGGATGGTTTGCGCTTGGGTCTGCCGTTCGGGCGTGATGTACATGCCCGAGATGATCGCGTCATAGTGACCGGCGTTCAGGCTCAGCAGCAGGTTGGAAAATTTGGTGTCAACGAAGTCAGCTTTGAGGTCCAGATGTTTGGCGAGCAATCGCGCCAGTTCGGGGTCGGAGCCGACGACATTTTTTTGTTCGTCGTAGGATTCGAAGGGCGGATAAGTGATTTCCATGCCGACCTTGAGGACGCCGGGTGTCACCGTCGTGGCTGCGTGGGCACCTGCCGCACCGAGGATCGCGAAGGCCAGCAGGGACAAGCGGACAGCGATATTCATTGGATTGCGCATCATCAGTGACTCCACGTCGAAAAAGTAGGGTTGGACTGGTTTTGGAACAGGGTTGTTTTGGAACGGGTCGGGGGGTTGCATCAGGACGCTTCCTGCGTCTGGTTCTTCAAGTGACCGAAGCTCGATGGCTTGCGCGCGCGCTCGTACAGTTTGAGTTCGCCGCGTTCGACCTTGCGGCGCAGGTATTGATAGGTTTGCAACGCTTGGCCAAACATGTGTTCACCGATGGTGATTTCCTCGTAATCCTTACCGCCTTCAAGAAACTGCGGCAGTGGCTTGATTTGCGTATGGAAATCGCACGCATAGAAGAGTGGGAACGAGTAGCGCTCTTCGCTGACGGTTCGCACTCGGTGAGCCGTCGCGACGAATGTACCTGCGGTCATGACCTCCAGCATGTCGCCGATGTTGACCACAAACGTACCGTCCATGGGCGGCGCATCAATCCATTGCCCCTGATCGTTCATCACCTCGAGGCCTGGCTTGTCGGCAAGCAAAATCGTGAAGCATTCGTAGTCGGTATGGGCGCCGATGCCGGGCGCGTCTTGAGCCGCCAGGTCAAACGGGTAATGAATCAGGCGCAGCTTCGACGGTGGGCGAGTCACCAGTGCCTCGAAATAATCTTCCTCCAGGCCCAAAGCGAGGGCGAAACCCTTGAACAAGCGACGACCCAATGCAAACACCGCGGCGTAGTAGGCTTCGACGGCAGGACGGAAACCCGGCAAGTCCGGCCATTCGTTGGCCCCGATCAATGGCGTGCCGGCAATGACCAGCGGATCGTCTTCGCTCACTTCGAAACCGATATCGAAAGCTTCCTTGTGATCCGGTTTGCCTTTGGCATAGACCTCTTCACCTTCAGGCACAAAACCTTTGTGGCTGCGTGAAGTACCGATGTAATGCTGCATTTTGTACTCAAGCGATTGTGCGAACAGGTCCTTCGCCGCTTGACGCAAGCCGTCGATCAGTGACGACTCGATGCCGTGGTTCTTGATGTACAGGAAACCGACTGCGCGGGCGGCGTTACCCAGTTCTTCGGCCACTGCCTGGCGCTGGGTGAGGTCGTCGCTGTACAGCCCGGCGATATCCACCACCGGAATGCGATTGAAGTTGGCGGCCGTGGGCGCTTTGTCAGGCATGAGGGAGCACTCCTTATCGGGTTGAGGTGCGGGCGAAACGTCGAAAATGCTCGCGCTCGGTGTTTGCCATCCACACGTTCAGCGACCACAGATCAGCCACCGGCACGTTGGTGAAGGGCAGGTGATGCAGATAGCCGTCGGCGCCGAACTCCGGTGTCAGCGTGCTGACCTGATACCCGCGTTTTTCCTGGGAGCGCCAGATGGCTTCCCAATGTTGCTGATGGAAGGCAAGCGCTTGGCTGTACTCGGGGGCGGCGGGGTGGGGAACCTGTGGTCCCTGGTCATAACCGACTCGGGCTTGAATATGGTGGACACGTTCGACGAAGGCGCTGAGGTCGTCTTCCGGATCGTTGAGCAGGCGCTCGCAGGTGACGACCCAATGACTGATGTCACTGGTGAAGCGCAGGTCCGGCAGTTGACGAATCAGCTCGAGGGTGACCCAGGGGTTGAATAACGAGCGAGCGCGATGAGTCTCGAAGACGCACACCTGGCCATGCTTGCGCGCGACGTCCATCGCGCGGCCGAAGAAGTCGACTTGCTGTGCCAGGGGCCAGCGGTCGTTGCCAGCCAGCAGATTGACGAAGCGCGGCGCCAACTCAGCCGCCCAGCCGAGCTTCTTGTCGAGGTCCAGAAGGTGTTCGTCGACGGTTGCCGACTGCTCCGGCAGAACGTCGTAGGCGCTGAAGACGGTGCTGATATAGCTGACTTTGTTGATGCGTAGAAAGGCTGCGAACTCGGCACGTTCGCTGGCGGTCATGGGCAGGCGGGCTTCCATGCCATCGAACCCGGCTTCAAGCAACTCATCGAGCGCTTGTGCCTTGCTCGCGGTGTAGCCCCACAACGTTCGGAATATTTCCAACTTCATCGATCTGCTCCAAAGGTTCCTTCGCATGATTGACACGGCGACGTTGCGGCGCGAACCGAAACGCACAACGAACGGCAGTGACAATCAGAAAAAGCAATCTTCGGGCCGCATCTCTATGGAAAGGCTCCTTTGTTGCCGTCAATAGTAGGGAGGGGCGGTTGGCGGGAAGAATAGGGAAGCGCAAAAAGATAGTTCAGAGATTTCTAAACTATTGATCACTGGCGGCGGCCCTGATCGTCAGCCATCGATGCGGGATTCCAGAATCTGGGCGTTGGCCCACGCTGCCGCGATGCTTGTCTCGTGCTCGGACTCAAGGAAGCGCCGAAGAAGACTTCCTGATTTTGGAAAAATACCGAGACTCGAGTCGCCGAGTTTTCCGATGGAGCAAATGACTAGACTGTAGCGCGATGTTAGAGCCGAACATATTGCGTAAGTTGTAAAGTTTGATGGTGCTCGGCACTTGTTTATTGGAAAATGCCGGGCGTTGAATTCGTACGTATACAGTTATCTTCCAAGGCCAAGGCATGACACCTCATGGACAAACTTGATAGGGCAATACTGGACATTCTGCAGAAAGACTGCACGCGGCCAGTAGGTGATATCGCGGAGCAGATCGGCCTAGGGAACACAGCCTGTTGGCGCCGCATTCAAAAACTCGAGGAGTCGGGCATTATCCGTGCTCGGGTTGCGCTTTTGGATGGCAAAAAGCTGAATGTCGGTGTGATCGTGTTCGTCGCCATCAAGACTACGCAGCACAATTCGGATTGGCTTGAGGACTTTCATCGTGCGGTGTCATCAATCGAGGAAGTTGTGGAGGTCTATCGTATGGCCGGAGACACGGACTACCTGTTGCGTGTGGCGGTGCCCGATGTGGCAGCCTACGATGCAGTCTATAAACAACTGATATGTGTTCCAGGGCTGTCGGATATCAGCTCGAGTTTCTCCATGGAACAGATTAAATATTCGACCCGTTTGCCACTTCGCTACGCACCTTGATTTCCTGCGGATGAAGGCGGGGCAACGGAGTCGCCCAACCTTCAGGTCTGGCGTATGCCTCTTGATACTGTCTACCACGAGTCACTGAAATCCAACTTCGCCGACGGCCCGGGTTTCCTCCAGGCCGGTGTAGAAGTTAAACCTGGGCCTGATCCAGCCCGCTCAACGCCAGTAGCGCGTCGATCCTCGGTTCGCGTCCACGGAAGCGCTTGAACAGATCCATTGCAGGTTCCGCGCCACCCTGGGCGAGTACTGTCTCCCGGAACGCCTTACCCACTACCGGATTAAATAGCCCTTCTTCCACAAAGCGCGAAAATGCATCTGCGGCCAACACTTCGGCCCATTTGTAACTGTAATAACCTGCCGCGTAACCGCCCGCAAAAATATGCGAGAACGTATTGGCTGACCGGGCATAGGCGGGTGGTGACAACACAGACGTCTCTTGACTGACCGCTGCCATAAATACCGTCGGGTCAGCCACCTCCGAGCGGGCATGCAGTTCGAAATCGAAGAGTGCCAGTTCAACCTGACGACACATCGCCAAGCCGGCCTGAAAATCGCGTGATTCAACCAACTGTTGCAATAGCTCGTCCGGCAGCGGCTCTCCACTTTCCACATGACAACTCAAGCCACGCACCACTTCCGGTTGCCAACACCAATTTTCCATGAACTGGCTAGGCAATTCGACTGCATCCCATGCCACGCCGTTGACACCAGCAACGCCCGGCTGCTCGACCCGGGTTAACAAATGGTGAAGACCATGTCCGAACTCGTGAAACAAGGTCACCACTTCGTTATGAGTCAACAAGGCAGGTTCCCCCTGCATTGCCGGAGCGAAATTGCAGACCAGATAGGCCATCGGCGCATGCAACACCCCTTGCCGATCTCGGCGACGGCTGCGACATCCATCCATCCACGCCCCGGCCCGTTTGTTCGGTCGTGCATAAAGGTCCAGGAAGAAACGTCCCACCACCGCATCCTTTTCAACGACTTCAAAAAAGCAAACATCGGTGTGCCATGTATCGAAACCCGTCAATTCGTTGATCTGAATGCCGTAGAGACGCTCCACAAGTTCAAACATGCCCTTGAGTACGTGATCGACTGGAAAGTAACGTCGCAATACCTCTTGGGACAGTGCGTGATATTGCTGCTGGTATAGCTCGGAAAAATATCGGATGTCCCACATTTGCAAATTCTCGACACCCCGTTCAACGGCGAAGGCCTTGATATCTCGCAGCTCTCGCATCGCACCTGCACGGCTGTGTTTACCCAGGTCGCGCAAAAAATCCAAAACCTGGGGCACAAAGTCAGCCATTTTGCTTACCAGGCTGAGCTGCGCATAGTTCTCGTAGCCCAGCAGTTGGGCGAGTTCGGCACGGCACTCAAGGATCTGCTGCATGATCGGGCCATTATTGAATGCTCCGGCATTCGGCCCAACCTCCGAGGCTCGAGTGACGTTGTTGAAATACACCTCTTCTCGCAACACTCGATTATCGGCATAGGTGAGGATCGCCTGCACACAAGGCACCTCCAGGGTCAGCAGCCAGCCTTGCAAGCCCCGCTCTTTCGCGCATCTGGCCATAAAGGACTTGGCCGCCGCAGGCACCCCCGCGAGCTCTTCTTCATCTGTCAGCAAACGGCTCCAGGCTTGGGTCGCATCCATGACGTTGTTGCCAAACAAGCTGCCCAGTTCACTCAGGTTAAGGTTGAGCTCGAGAAAACGTTGTTGACTGGCCGGTGGCAAATGAACACCTGATAGTTTGAAATCCCTCAGGGCGTGATCGATCACCGAGCGTTGCGCCACATCGAAATCAACGTAATTGCGGCTATTCAACAAGGACTGAAAGCCCTTGTACAACGTCATGTTTTGACCCAGCTCCGTGCCGTACGCGGAAAGTTTTGCGAGCGCTGCTTCATAGGCCTCACGCAGTTCCGGTGTGTTGCATACGGCATTTAGATGCCTGACCGGACTCCAGACTTCGTTCAGAGCGGCCTGGAGCTCATCGAGCCACAATACGAAGCCCTCCCAACTGAGGTCTTTGGTGTCGTCTGCGGTCAACCGTGCCAGTGACTGGCGGTTATCGGCTAGCACTTGGTCGATCGCCGGACCGACGTGCTCGGCTTTTATCATTGAATAAGCCGGTAGGTCTCCTGCAACCAGCAGCGGATTGGCAGTGTGCATCCAGGGTTCCTCTTGGGGATAGAGATCAGGCATCAAGCGCCAAAAACAGGAAGGTGGCGAGCCAGTGCTCGCCCATGTAGTGGTCATGCAGGTGGTCGCGGCTAGCCTGCAGATGCTGCGCCGCCGACTCGGTCAGTCGGCGATGCACATCACTGCCGGCAGCAAAACTTTGGGAGATACGGGTCATACACCAGGCTCGACTGAGATTCAGCCCGTCCAGATGGGCCAGGCGACCATCGGTGCGGTCACTGACTTGGACAGGGATGAAAAGCCTGCTGGTCGCAGAAAAGCTCGGGGCGGGTAGATATTTCGAGAACCATTGACGGTACTCTTCTGGTTCCAGAACCCGTTGCATCAGCAGGGCCTGCTGCCAGGTGGGAGATAGAAAATCCTCACCGCCCGGCTCAAGGTCTGGGCAAGCCACTGCATTCTGAAAGTATGAAAGAGCCAGCGTCTGTAGTAACCGGTCAAACTCA
This sequence comes from Pseudomonas sp. NFACC56-3, assembly GCF_900100025.1. Lineage (NCBI taxonomy): Bacteria > Pseudomonadati > Pseudomonadota > Gammaproteobacteria > Pseudomonadales > Pseudomonadaceae > Pseudomonas > Pseudomonas sp. NFACC56-3. The sequence continues at coordinate 48,137 of NZ_FMTK01000001.1, forward strand.
ATGTGGTGGAAGGCCTGCGCATAGTCGAGCGCAAGCAAGAGCGCGAAGGCGGTGTTGTTGTGTTGTCCAGAGCGAATCGGGTAAACAAGTTTTGGCAAATAGCTCTTCAGTCGTGAGGCTATCAACTCGGCCAGAGGCGCCAAATTCGCAAGCCACTGCGACGCTTGTGGCAAGGTCGATTCTTTGAGCTGAGCGACGAGCTTGAGCAACCAGACCCATCCATAAGGGCGCTCAAAACCTGCCTGGGCCGGTCGACGAAAGAAGTCGCACTCGGCCTCTACCTTTGGGGCCGTGAAGTGGCTGTTGAAGTGCTGCTCAATTTGCCGCGCCTGCGGACCCTGTGGCGCCCGCTCCAAGGCACGAAGTAGCAGCCAGTGACTATGGACACAAGAGTGCCAGTCGAAACTGCCATAGAAAATCGGGTGCACACTACTTGGTTTTTGCAGGTCTTCGGCAGACTCGAACACGCGGTTTTGGGCGTACGGAAATTCCCGACGCACGTGTAGCAGAGTCGCTGAAACGATATTTACGAATTGGAGATCGTTCATTAGAAATGACGGCTTCGTATTTAAGTTGAGTTTCATGGGGGCCTCGCAAGTTAGTCCCACGACACCATCGATGCTGCTGTCAGGGAGTCCAATCATCAGGCAACTGCGACGCAGGGGCTCTGGAAAGCGATGCCCAGGGCACGATGGAAGTCTTCAAGTAAATCAGTGACGTGCTCCAGGCCGGCATGCACGCGAATGAGATAACCCTGACTGGCCGTGGGCATGCTGCGCAATGGCTGCCCTACGGGAACTACGAGGCTTTCGAACCCGCCCCAAGAAAGGCCGATACCGAATAACGTCAGGTTGTCGAACAGCCGGGCCAATACGGCCGGATCCTTTGTCTTGACCTCGATACCAAACAGCCCGCTGGCACCGAGAAAATCTCGTTTCCAAAGTTCATGCCCAGGATCATTCGGCAGCGCAGGATGCAGGACGCGAGCGATGGCGGGATGTGTCTCCAGGCATTTCGCCAATGTGACACCCGTGGACCAATGCTGCTGAAGGCGTATGGGCATCGTGCGCAGCCCACGTAGAGCGAGGAACAGATCATCAGGGCTGGCAGTTTGTCCGAAGTCATGGGCCCCAGCCTTGAGCAACGGCCATGCGCGCTCGTTAGCGGTGGCCGTCCCAAGTAACGCATCAGAATGCCCGACAATGTATTTGGTTGCCGCCTGAATGGATACGTCTACGCCATGATCGAAGGGTTTGAAATACAAAGGCGAGGCCCATGTGTTATCGAGTAACACGAAGGCTCCGACTTCATGGGCTGCCTCACAGATAGCCGGAAGGTCGCAGACTTCGAAGGTCAGTGAGCCGGGCGACTCAGTAAACACAACACGCGTATTCGGGCGCAGTTGTGCGGCGATCGCTGCGCCAATAGTTGGGACGAAATACTCCACCTCGACACCGAAACGCGTCAGGACATTGCTGACGAACGCCCGAGTCGGACCATAGATGTTATCCGTCATCAGGACGTGGTCACCCGTTTTTACAAAGGCGAGCAGCGCATGGACGCAGGCAGCTAGACCTGAGGGAAATACCAGGCTGGCATGACCACCTTCAAGTTCTGCAATAGCATCCTCGAAGGAGCGCGTGGTCGATGTGCCGAAGCGCCCGTAATGGGCATAAGGGTTGCCGTCCTTTTTGCTGGCTTCCCAAGCTTCAAAGCTTTTTGCGAGTACGGTTGAACCCCGAAAGATTGGTGTATTGACCAAGCCGCAATACGCGTCAGGATTTCGGCCGGCGTGAATGTATCGAGTGGTGGCGTCATACATGGCAGTGGCGTCTGAGTTCGGAGTGTCAATAGATGATACAGACGTTGGCGAGGATGATTTTTGCTTTATTTTCGTGAATATACGATTTAATAGGATAAAAATCTATAAAAGTGATTTTTTGCGATTTTTACATTCTATTTTTGCGAATGCTGCGACGTTCGTGCTGGTATTGAAGGTTCTTGCCGGCAACGATCGATACCCAGTTTGCTCATCACCAGATTCGCTCATTGATTCTGTGTGCACTGCAGGTACGACCATCAATTTGATTTGGACGGCTTGTATGCGAATTAGCTAAAAATACGATGACCGCTGCGATTAAAAGCCAATGCCCCGACTTGTCGGGGCATTGCTTTTGTGGTTTTGGGATTAGGCCCGAGCTTTTAGTCCCCAGACCGAACAACGCGTGATAAGAAGGGCGTAGACTTTTTCTAAGCCGTAGCGCCCCGTAAATCCCTAGCCAAACGTTTAAGCACGGGCGCTGGTTCCCAATTTTCACCGAACTGCGCTTGCAACTCCGCCAGGTTGTCATGCAGCAACACCACGCTTTGGGCCCAGCGCGCCATGGGGCCAGACTGGTGCGGTGGGTAGCCATAGCCCCGGGTTACGACCATGTCGATATCCTCGGGATTCATCGCCAGTCCTGCACTTAGCTGGCGACAGCCCTGATTGGCAATGGAGCAGCGAATTGCCTGGAGCACACCTTCATCGTCGAGCGGGCAATCGAGCTCAGTGCTCGTGTGGGAGCCAAGCGGCGACCATTGCATGGCCGCCAGCGATAGACCGAAGTTTTGGCACACTCGCGTAATGGACTCCAGACTTACACCACCGGCCAGTAGACTATCGAGGTCCGTTGCCCAACCAGCCATCATTTCTTGCCCTAACAGCCGCTGGCCAGGTGAATGCAAACACGCCAGCCCTATGGCTCGTGCACCTCGCACTGCCAACTGAACGTGCTTGGATTGATTCGACTCGCGAGCCCAGAACTGGAGGAGGGTCTTCGGTCCTGTACCGTAAACAAAGGCAGGCAGCAAAGCATGTCCTTGTATCTGCTCGGGGAGCTGAGTCAAGTCAACGCTTTCCCCTTCGCGAATCGCATAAACAATAACTGCGTCCGGTTTCATCGCCGCGCAGTAGCTGGCGAAGGCCTCCAACCGATCTGCTTGTGGTCCCTCGGTACAGTCCAGCCATACATCTGTAGCTTCCAGCGCGGACAGTGTCTGAGGCTGTGTCGCATGAGGCTTGATCCAATTTATCTGCAAGCCATCGACGTTCAGTTTACAGCCGAGAGGAAGTTGCGCTGCGGACAACGTCACCGTCCCTATCGGCGGAGCATGCTCGTCGGGCCGTCCCGGAATACGCCAGGCAGCAGCCTCATCGTACAAAAAGCTGTTCATCAAGGCCATCTTCTGTCCGGATTGCTCGACCTCTACGTAAAGGCGTTCCTCCAGCTCATAGCCCTTGTCAAAGTCATCCGGGTCAATAGCTTCCAACGCCTGCAATATGGCAGCCTTGGCTTTGTAAGCAAAAAACTCTACGGGCTGGGCGGCTCGGAATTCGCTGAGGAAGTTTTCCGGTGTTTGCGCGAGTAGATGACTTCGATTGCGGGTTTGCAGAGGTGCTCCGAGCATCGCCGCCCAGTCCGCGATCTCTTTGAAATGGTCCGCCCAATCCTCTTCCAGGACCGTATCGACCAGCTTCAGTTCTAGCGCCTGCGCGGCCGTGATGAGTGTACCTTCCAGCAAGATTTTTATGGCTGGCTCAATTCCGATCAGCCGTGGCAAGCGTTGCGTGGCGCCAGCCCCCGGTGGTAGACCTATGTGGATTTCCGGGATCCCGATGCGGGCAGTCGTGGTTGCCAGGCGCCAATGGCACGCCAGCGCGAGCTCCAACCCCGACCCCAGTACGCGACCGTGCATCAGGGCTATGAGCGGCTTCGAGCAAGCCTCCACCGCGTCTACCAGAGGCCGGGCTGCGTCGCTGTTGTACACCACGCCCAACTCGTGCGTCAGGGCCCCGATCGAGAAATCCGCACCTTGCCCATGAACGACGGCCAGTCGCGCTTCGCTGTCCTGCTCGTAAAGCGCCAGGCAGCGAGCGAAATCATCCAGCAAGGTTTCGCTGAAGGCGTTGAAAGGTGGATTATTCAGTTGCAGTAGCGCGAGTGTACCTTCTCGCCGATAGTTGACCAGAGACATGCAGGGCTCCTGTAGGGGACGGCTCAGGCCGTTCCACCAACGATAAGGTTGTCAATTTTTAGAGTGGGCTGTCCAACGCTGACCGGTATGCTCTGGCCTCTTTTTCCACAGATCGCCATGCCCGGATCCAGCGCCAGATCATTGCCAACCATACTGATTTGGCTGAGCGTTTGCGGGCCATTGCCTGTCAGGGTGGCCCCGCGCACGGGGGCTACCAACCGGCCGTCTTCGATCAGGTAGGCCAGCGCGCTTTGGAAAGTGAATTGACCGCTGACAATATCGACCTGGCCGCTGCCTGGAGTGGCCAAGTAAAGGCCACGCTTCACTGAAGCGATGATTTCCTCAGGCACCAAGTCGCCATTGCGCATGAAGGTGTTGGTCATGCGAGGCATCGGCAAATGGGCATATGACTGGCGACGGCCATTGCCTGTAGGGGACATGTTCATCAACCGAGCGCTGAGGTTGTCGTGCATGTAGCCGCACAGAATCCCATCCTCGATCAGAGGCGTGCACTGTCCCGCTTCGCCCTCATCGTCGATATTCACCGAGCCCCTATGGCCGACCAGCGAGCCATCGTCGACCACATTGACACCTTTGGGCGCCACTCTTTCCCCCATACGCCCGCTATAGGCGGAAGTCCCCAAGCGATTGAAGTCACCTTCAAAACCGTGCCCCATGGCTTCATGCAGGAGAATGCCGGTCCAACCGGGCCCCAACACTACCGGCATACTGCCGGACGGGCTGGGAATGGCATCAAGGTTGAGCAACGCGCCATCGACCAGCTTGCGCAATTCCTGTCCTATGCTCGCTTCGTCCAGCGTTTCCAGCGCATAACGCCCACCGAGGCCGGTACTGGCCATTTCACGTTGCTTGCCGTTGGCCACCATCACGTTCATTTGCACGATGACCAGCGGACGCACATCGGCAGCCAGACGTCCATCGTGACGCATGACCATGACGGTCTGTTGTTCGACCTCGACCATGGCGAAGACATTGACTACCCGCGGGTCCATGGCCCGGGCCATACGGTCGATGCTTTTCAGGATGGCGACCTTGGCATCCGTGTCCACGGAATCGATCGGATCAACGTTGGCATACTGCGCCTGCGGTGCCGTACGCTGAAGGTTGACTTGAGCCTGCTTGCCCCCGGGACGCGCAATAGTGCGCACTGCATGTGCAGCATCCCTGAGGAATCGCTCATTGATCTGCTGGGAGTAGGCAAAAGCACTTTGGTCCTGGTCCAGCGCCCGCAGGCCAAAGCCCTGATCGACACTGAACGAGCCAGACTTGATCAACCCTCCTTCGATATTCCAGCGCTCTCGCTTCACCGACTGCAAATACAAATCCGCAAAGTCGACCTGGTGTGCCATGACATCGTCCAGGACACGCGCAAGGTGACGCTCGTCCAGCCCATAGGGCTCGAGCAGCAACTGCCTGGCGGCCTGCAGATTATTTATGTGGGTATGAGGTGCGTTCATGATATCCCGGGTAGCTCGTGCAGAGGAGGTGGATGATCAGTTGGCGTCGGCCGCAATTCCCTTATCGATAAAACTGCGCAGCCGCAATCGCGACTGCACACCGACAACCCGCGTAACCTCTTGGCCATTGCGGTAAATCACCAGGGCGGGGATACCTGCCACTTGGAACCGTGCCTTGCCGGCCTCCGGGTCCTGGGCGTTGACTTCGTCCATATTGCATTTCATGACCTTGAGCCGGCCGTCATACTCTTCGGCCAACTGGTCGATCACCGGCGCGAGCATCTTGCATGGGCCGCACCAGGGCGCCCAGAAATCCACCAGCACCGGCAGTTCGGAATCAGTCACCAGTGCGTCGAAGGTCGCTAGGGACAGGTCTTGAATCAATTCGCTCATGTGGTTCTCTCCGTTCAGAATTTTGCAGGTTATTGGCCGCCGATTCGCAGCCGGTCGATCAGGACCGAGCCGCTGCTGATATTGCCCTGGGTCAGGGTGTCGCTTCCCACCGCGACGATGCCGGCAAACATCTCGCGCAGATGTCCGGCAATGGTGATTTGCTCGATCGGAAACTGAATCTGGCCGTTTTCAACCCAAAAGCCTTGGGCGGCGCGCGAATAATCTCCAGAGGCCAGACGCACGCCATCGCCCATGAGGTGAGTGACGAGAAGACCCGTATGCAGCTTGCGCAGCATGGCTGGCAGGTCGTCCTCGGGCCGCGTCAGCTGGCTTTTAAGGGTAAGATTGTGGGCACCCTGGGCGTTGCCGGTGCTGACCATGCCAAGGCGCCGCGCACTGTAGGCACCGAGAAAATAGCCGCTGACCATGCCACGTTCGACCACGGCCCGACGCTGTCCGGCTACGCCATCGGTATCGAAACAGGCGCTGGCCGTGCCACCGACAAGGAAGGGGTCCTCGAGCACGTCAATGTGCTCGGCAAAAATCACTTGACCAAGGCTGTCACGTAGAAAGCTTGAACCACGGGACAGTTCGCTTCCGTTTACCGCCTGAAAAAAATGCTGAGTGAGGCTATGGGCAGCTCTGGGTGCGAGCAGCACCGGGCAACTGCGCGAACTGATTGAGCATCCGCCCAAGGCTTCGAGAGCGGATCGCGCAGCGCGCTCACCCGTGGCCTCCGGTGCCTGGAGGCGGTGCGGTGCAATGTGATAATCACTCCAGGAGTCCGGCTTGTTTTGCCCGTTACGATTGGCAATTACTCTGGCGGCGATGATGTGGTCGGTACGGGTCGTCGTCCGGCAAAATCCTCGTGACGTCACCAGTTGGAATTGCGATCGCGAAGTGCTCAAGCTGGCTCCGTCACTGCGCACTTCACTGCCTGCCGCCCGTATGCCGGCTTCAACGCGGTGGGCATGTTCAAGCGCCTCCTCGATACTCAGGTTCCAGGGGTTATCTAGCTTGAGGTCTGCGTAAAAGCGGCTAAGCCCGTCGCCATCCACCAATCCCGCGTGCGGGTCCTCATTGGTGTAGCGGGCGATATCCAGCGCCTTACTCACCATGCGGCCTAGGTTGCCCGCGCTGAAGTCGGTGGAGTGCGTGGTGCCTTGCCGATCACCGCGAAAAACCGTGAGGGAGAGCCCGCTTTTGGCATGTTGCGAGCGAGTGTTCACACGGCCGTCGATGACCTCGACGCTCAGGCCGGCCATCTCCGAGAGAGAGACCTTTACATCGCTCGCACCAGCCGCCTGGGCCTGCGCGATCAGGTCATGAGCCAACTCTGCCAGTTGTTCCTCGGTATAAGCGAACTGATGATCCATGGATAACTCCTGTTCAGAAAGAATATCCAGAAGCGCCTTCACGCTGCGGATGGTTGTGTGGGAACGGCGGAGGCGCGTCCAGATCGAGTACGTGGTCGTGCAGGCTGTCCAGGGCGGGTCTATGGCTGATACTCACGACCGTGGTGGCTGGCAACTGAGCGAGCACATGGCGGTAAACTGCGAGCTCGGTCTCAGCGTCCAGCGCACTGGTTGCCTCATCGAGGAACACAAGGTCCGGGCGTTGCATGAGCAGCCTGGCAAAAGCCAGCCGCTGCTGTTCACCTCCGGACAACTTGTGTTGCCACGCGGCTTCTTCATGTAGCAGCACTGCGCATTGCGGCAACTGACAATCGCGTAGCGCCTGCTCGCACTGCGCGTCACTGAACTGAGTCGCCTCGGCGGGGTAACAAAGTGCTGCTTTGAGCGTGCCGGTAGGCGTATAGCTGCGCTGGGGAACAAACATCACCTGCCAATGGCTCGGTGTCCGTATCATCCCGCTGCCATGTGGCCACAGGCCGGCGATGGCGCGCAGCAAGGTGCTTTTGCCGCGACCGGAAGCGCCCTTGATCAGCCAGCGCTGGCCCTGGCTGATGTCGAGCGACCTGAGTGCCAGTAAGGGTTGGCCCAAAGGTTTGAGCAGGTGCACATCGCGACAAATCAATCGGTCGCCGCCCCGTTGCAGCTCAAAGCCATTGGGCTTCGCATCGAGTTTGTTGATTGCCCAGCTGAAGTCCCGCAGCCGGTTAACCAGCGCCAACCAGAGGGTAAAGGTTGGGTATATCTGCACGAACAGGTTCAAGACGCTGGTCATTGCGCCGAATGCACCGCCGGCAGGCCCGCCGAGGCCACCTCGGATGCGCGCAACGTCGCCAAGGCTGATATCCCCGCTCATGTAGCGCGGCAACGCAAGCAGCAGAGGCAGCAGCGAAAATGCCTCGGAATAGGCGTCGCGGGCGAACATCAGCCTGGCGGTCCGTTTGATGATCGCCACCCAGTTGCTACGCACGCGTATGAATGCGCCAGATAGCCGCTGACCTTCTGTTTCGCCGCCATGATAGAAAGCGATCTGCTCCGCATTCTCGCGCAAGCGCATTGCCAGGAAACGAAACTCGGCTTCAACCGTTTGCTTGTGGTTATTGAGGCCTATCAGCGACTTGCCTGCCCAATGCACCACCGCCAGTTGGCCAAAGGTGTATGCGAAAGCAGCAAATAGCAGGTATCCGGGAATGGCCAAGGCCAGCCCGAATACACTGAATGACAACTCACCCGAAAGTCCCCAGAGCACCACCCCGAAGGACACGGCGCTGACCACGACTTGAATGATGTTGAGGATATTGTTGAGCGTAATGTCGACGAACTGGGCAACGTCCTGAGCGATGCGCTGATCGGCATTGCTGATCACGCCCTCGCGTTCAAGCTCGAAAAAGTGGTTGGCTTGCGTCCAGCGCTCTACATAGTGACGCGTCAGCCAAGTTCGCCAACGCAGCTCAAGTAGCTGCCGGAAGACCGAGCCGATGATCATCAATACTGGTGTGGCCAATGCCAACAAGAAGTTGAGCACCAACACGGGAAACAGCGTTGCCCAGTTCCGCGCGACCAGCGCATCGACCAGGTTGCCACCGGCTTTGTTCGCCCAGACGGCGACATACACCCCGCCCAAGGTAATGCTCACGCACACAGCGAACAACAGGTAGGCCAGCCACTTCTCTTCCGAAACCCAGAACCCCATTACGAGACGGCCTATACTCGGCCGCAGTGCGCTGCTGTCGGTTCTTTGATCCATAGCGCTCATGCGGGCACCGCATGTCGCGCGCAGGTGACGTTCAGTTGATATGGGTAGTAAGAATCGAGTTGCGGGTTATGACTGATGCTGATAATCGCGCTATTGGACAGGCGGGCGAATATCACCTGATAAAGCGCGTGCTCGCTGGCTATATCCAGCCCGCTGGTGGCCTCGTCAAAAAAGACGAATTGCGGTTTTTGCAATAACACTCGCGCCATGGCCAAGCGCTGCTGCTCGCCGCCAGAGAGCACTTTCTGCCAGTCGTCACATAGGCTTAAAGACTCCGCTCGCTCGCTCAAGCCGACATCGAGAAGCGCCTGCCTGCATTGCTCCGTGGTGAACCTGGCCTCAACATCCGGGTAGCAGAGCGCGGCTTTCAAGCTGCCCTCTGGAATGTAGCTTTTTTGCGGGACGAACAGCGTGGTGGCCTGAGCTCCAGGCAATGTGATGTCGCCGTTGCCATAGGGCCACAACCCGGACAGCGCGCGCATCAATGTGCTTTTGCCGGAACCCGAGGCCCCTCTGATCAACCAGCGCTGGCCTGGTTCTATGCGGATGGCGGCCACATGGCTCAGCAGTTCGCCAGTGGGTGCCTCCAGCGCCAGGGGCGACGCAGTCAGTACCGCCTCGCTTGAGCTTTTAAACTGGATACCCGTGCGGTTGAATTGCAGTTTGTCCAGCGCCGCCTTGAAGTCACGCAAGCGGTTGGCAGAGGCCAGCCAGATACTGAAATCGACATAGCTGGTGATGAAGTAGTTCAGCGAGGAATGAACACGTTCGAAGGACGCAGTAATCTGAGTGATGTCCCCCAGAGAGGCAGCGCCTGACAAGTAACGCGGCATCGACAGTGCGGTGGGGACCAGGCTGCCAATGTGAAAATAGGTCGTATTAGTGATCAATAGCTTGCTGGTGCGGATCACCAACGCGACAAAGTTGAGCTGTATCTCTCTGAACTGCCGCATCATGCGGCGTCCCTCTTGGGGCCCACCGCGATAAAATGCGATTTGTTCAGCGTTTTCGCGCAGGTTCATCCCCAGCGCACGGAAGTCCGCCTCGACTGTCTGCTTGCGCGTATTAAGAGCAATCAGCGGCTTGCCCATCCATTGGGCTATCAACATGCCCAGCAGTGAATACAGGAGCGCGGCGTAGAGTAGGTAACCAGCAATCGCGTAGTGGGTTCCGGCCAGGTCGAACTCGAGAGTACCGGACATTGACCACAGGACCGCACCGAACGTGAAAGCATTCACTACAGTCGTTATTGTCCCCACGCTCAAGGACAGCGCGCGCTGTACGAATACGTCGATGTCTTCGGCCACGCGCTGGTCCGCATTGCTAAGCAGCCCGTCGCGCTCGACCCCATAAAACCGCTGATCGGCGGTCCACTGGTGGATAAAACCGTGGGTCATCCAGGTTCGCCAGCGAATGCGCAAGTAATCCTGCGCCGCATAATTGATGATGGCCAGAAACGCCATTGTCATCCCCAACGCCAACCCCAATCCCAGTGCCCCCCACAACGTAGGCCAATCGCGTGCGACCAGCGCATCCGTCGTTGTTGCCACAATCCGGATTGCCGCGAGGGAGACGTAGACCGAACCGAAGTTGATCGCGAGATTGGTCGCTAACAGTCCCCAAGCCCAATACCGGTCTTCAGAAACCCAGTAGGGCAGCAAAAGCTGGGCGAGCGAGGGCCTGGCAGTGGTTTTTACAGCACTGGTCATAGGGGTACCAAAGGACTCAAGGCGTTGCTGGTTTGGCTTCAGTCACGAAGTCGATTTTGCTCAGGCCGCCACCCTGTGCCGCGGATAGCACTATGGCGACCCGCTCGTAGCGCACGGCCTTGTCGGCGAACAGGCGCACATTGGGCACGGGATCCTGCACTGCAGCCACTGCGATGCGTTGCTTGAGTTGCTCGTCATCCAGTGCTTCCTTGTTCCACAGCACCTGGCCGTCGGCGGTGATCGATACATCGATCGCATCTGGCTGCTTTTCCATCGCGTGGCTGTCGGCTTTGGGCAGCTCAAGTTTCACCGCGTGGTTGATGACGGGAAGGGTGATGATGAAGATGATCAACAACACCAGCATGACGTCGATCAACGGCGTCATGTTGATATCGGACATCACGTCGTCGGCATCGAACTGTGAGCCACCCATGCTCATGCCTGTGCCCTCTCGACGATCGTGTCGGAAGCTGCCGCGGCAGGCTGTGCCGCATTGCCCGCTATGCTGACGCGGGCGCCGGTGAGGAAGTAAGCGTGCAGGTCGTGAGCGAATCGCCTCAGCGCATGACTCACGCTTTTGTTGCGGCGCGAAATCGCGTTGTAACCCAGCACTGCGGGGATGGCCACGAACAGGCCGAACGCCGTCATGATCAGTGATTCGCCTACAGGCCCGGCGACTTGGGCCAAGGACGCGTCGCCCGACGTTCCTATCACTTTGAGCGCGTGGTAAATACCCCAGACGGTACCAAAAAGCCCCACGAACGGTGCGGTGCTGCCAATTGACGCCAGCACCGCCAAGCCCATTTGCAAGCGTGACAAATGCTCCTCCACCACATCCTTGAGGCAACGTGCCAACCAGTCACTCAGGTCGAACCGGCTGTGCAGCCGGGAGCTCTGTTGCTGCTGGTGAGCATTCGCGGCAACGCCGGCCTGGGCCAGATGAACGAAAGGATTGCCGGGGCCAGTATTGAGTTGCTTCACACCCTCCTCGAAGCTTTCGGCGCGCCAGAACGATGTCACCGCGCAGCGCGTCATGCTGCGTAGCTTGATCAACTGCCCAGCCTTGATGATCATCACTCCCCAGCTCAGTATTGACATGATCAGCAGTACGAACGCGATCGTTCTCGACACCATATCCGCTGTTTGCCAAGCGTAGGCCAACCCCATTTCTTGCATGATCAATCCTCTTCTGTGGCACTCGAGCATCGTCGAGCGGTTATTTGCTCAAATTGAAGTCAACGGTTTGCACTGCGCGCACCGAGATGGCTTGACCGCCTTCTATGTAAGGGTTGCAAACAGCGCCTCGTACGGCGGCAACTGCGGCCTCGTCAAGGTCTTCATTACCACTGCTGCGAACGACATCCGCGCGCTGTACCAGCCCTTTAGGGTTGATTTCCAGGCGTATCAGCACTTGTCCTTCGGCATGTAGCCGCCGGGCTCTACGCGGATAATCCGGGGCCGGCACGCGGCAGCCTACGGAAGGCACGTCCTTGGGCACTGCGGAGGGCAGATCCATCAGCTTTTGCGCAACAGGGGCCGCCTGGGCCTGTGTCGAATTCGGGTCAGGCTTGGCTTCAGTGGGCTTGCTCGGCTCGACCGGCTTTTGCTCGACCACAGGCGGCGCTTTCTTCGGTTCAGGCTTGATAACAGGCTTGGGCTTAAGCTTGGGCTTTACTTCCTTTGGCTTGACCTCGGGCTTGGGCGGCGCCTGCTCTATCGTGCGTGTTGCCGACTCACTGGTGAGCACGGCAGGCTCCGGCGCAACGGGAGCTTCGACCACCGGAGGCGGCACCACCACGGGTGGCGGTGGAGGCATGGCGACCAGGCTCACGCGTACACTGGCGGCAGGCGCGGAAGCGTCCATCGTCAACTCTCGCTTGCTTACCTGGGTGACTAGCAGTACCAGCGCCGCGACATGAATTAACACTGCAAAGCTGAACGCCATGACGATAGGCAAGCGGTTTTTTTTCGGCTCGGCAACCTCGCCAATTCGGCTGACATCCCAGCCGCGTCCGCGGGGGAGCTGTTCTACACGCACATTCATATTGGTCACACGCCTCTCCCCGCACTCGTACGCTTGACCTGGATCTCCGCTGGCTGCAGGGTCAGGGTTCCGTTGGCAGTGAGCACCAACTCGAACCCCGAGCTATGCAGGAGCATCCGCGCAGCGTCGTAGCCGCTAAAATGGCCGCGAACGCCATCACTGTGCATCTGGCTGATCAAGCCTGGGTCAAACACGATCGAGCACCCGTTGAGGCGTCCAACTTCAAGCAGCGCGTTGCTCAAGGTGCCGCCAGCTATCGAGTAATCTCGCTGAGCGGCCAAGCTGCAAGCCATACTGCTCCCACAACTTCCTGCCATCAGCACCGACAGGCTCACGGCCTGGGCAGACCGAAAATTACGTTTGGGAAGGAGGGAGAGCAGCACGATGGTTATCGCCTAACAGTTAGTCTTACTACCTATGTGCAACGAGGAAGTAAAAGCGTGAGGGGCGAATGCGATTATTTTGGTTTTTTTTTCGCAGGGCTGCGGTGAAGGCAGGAATGGCGCGGGTTTTGGTCAGTTAAGCAAAGGGTGAGGAGCGCGCGAGCAGGCAAGCGCAGACGTCAGGCAGCGCTGATGCTGACCCAGAAACCCGTGGCGCGCTGTACGATGATCGGCAAGGTTTGCGCTATCGATTCGATGGCATTGTCGCTGTCGTCCAGCGGGAATATGCCACTCACCCGCATGGCGGCAGCTTGAGAATCCAGCCGCACCACGCCGGTACGATAGTTACGCAGGGCTTCGATTACGGTCGCCAGTGGTTGGTCATCGACCACCAGCAGTCCCCGCGTCCAGCTACATTCGGCTACGGCGGAGATAGGGAAGACATTGAAACCATTCGTACCTACCGAAACCCCTTGCCCTACGGCAAGCAAGCGCGAATTGCCGGTCGCATCCCATACCTGCACAGGTCCGGTGAGGGCCGCCACCCTGAAGCCATCCGTCAGATGGCGGATGGACAGGCGACCACTGCCGAGCTCCACTCTGCCGCCTGCCAACTGAATGCTGAGAGGGAGCCTGGAAGCGGCTGCCTGCAGCAGCATTTCCCCTTCAATTAATTTGATCTTGCGCTTGCCGCGAACCTCATCGATATCGATGTTGACCGCGCTGCGCGCATTGAGCGTGAGTGAACTGCCGTCACCCAAGGTCAGGGTACGACGCTCTGAGGTGCGGGTCGAAAGATCGGCGAAGAGGTTGCCGACCGGATAGGTTCTATCGACCAGCGCTCCCCCCACTACGCCTACTGTTGCCAGGCAGAGGGCATTGCGCAGGAACTCACGACGACGCGACGGTGCCAGCAATGTAGAGCGCACAGCCTGATGCTGAGTGGTCGCCAGCTTGAGCGGAATCCGGCCCAGAGTCGCCTCTATGTAGGCACAGGCCTGATCGTGCTCCGCGCTGCGGGCTCGCCAGGCGGCGAACTCGTGCTCATCATCGGGTGTGGCCTCACCAGAACGCAGTAATACCATCCACTCGATAGCCTGCTCGGAGGCGTCGTCAGTACTGCTCTTAGATACCTTGCTCATGGCGAGCCGCCTCGTAACAGCACCGCAGTGCCTTGACCATGTATTGACGAACTCGAGCAGCCGAGACGCCGAGCAGCTCACCAATTTGCGCGTAGGTCAAACCGTCGAGCTGGCTATAAAGGAAAGCGCTCCGGGCGTTGACCGACAGCCCCTCCAATGCCTTATCGACGGCCAGCAGTGACTCCATCAGCAGGTGCTGCTCTTCCGGCGAAGGATGACACGCCTCGGGGGCCAGAGCCAGAGCGTCCATATAGGCTCGTTCCAGGTCCCGGCGACGCGACAGTTCATACATGACCCGGTTGGCGATGGTGGTGAGCATCGCCCGTGGCTCTTTCACTTCTTGCAGGGTGGGCATTGCGGCCAGCTGGGTGAAGGCCTCGGAAGCGACATCTTCGGCGTTGTACCGGCAGCCAAGCTTGTACCGCAAGCGCGCGGTCAGCCAGCTGTAGTCGCTGCGAAAGACCACAGTCAGTAAATCGGATCGAATGAGAGGATCAGTGGCGGCCATGAATGCACCCGTTCAACTGCAAATAAATACGCTCGACACAGGCTGTCTGGCGACTTGCTCAAGCGGCTGGGCACACGCAAGCAAGTCTTGGGCCAGTACAGCGCAGCAGTTGAGGTAACACCATTGATACGCAGTATGGTCACCATTGAGCGCCATAGTGACGCGGGAGAAAACCGCAGCGCACCATCATTGATCGAAGGAGGGAAATAGCGCTGCGCAAATTTTTCCAATTCCTTCTGCGGGCTTGACGAGTGTTACCTGGATTCACCTGGGTAAAGCGATAAACTATCAGTTGTAGAAAATTTACTCGGCAACGCCACTGCCGAAAGACACTGCCTCCGGACGCCCTAATGTCCTTTTTCAACAAGGACGACGTAGCGGCTGCAATCTTCAACGATGCAAAAAATACATTTTTTTCGTCAGACCTCTCACGCTTTTGACATCTCGTCACACAGAACCAGTAACCGAATGTTTTGGTTTCCTGGGGACAAGGTGGAGCGCAAACGTATGGCATCAAGCTGCAATTTGGCAAAACTCGCTTTGGCTATTTCGCTGGTTTCCGGAGTGTCACCTGTGCAAGTTGTCCTGGCGGCAACCACGCAAGAGGCCGCAGCGCGGTTCAATATTGCTGCGGGCTCGCTGGATCAGACACTTCTGGCTATCGGGCAACAGACCGGGAGAACCATATCGTTCGACCCGGCATTGGCTAAAAATTACCGCGTGCCGGCAGTTACCGGTCTCTTGAGCGCCGAGCAAGCCATCGCCCAGGCATTGCGCAGCACTGACCTGCGCCTTGGTATCACCAGCAACGGGACACTGACCGTTGAACGTACTCCGCAAGCCGCCGCGTCGCCAGCAGCGACCAATAACGATGCCATACTTCCCAGCATAACCGTGAGCAGCAGCACCGAAAACGAGGATGCGGAGGTCTACAATCCAAGCAATGCCACTGGCGCAATGCGTGGCAACACCTCGATTCAGGAAACTCCACGCTCGGTTCAGGTACTCAGTAACAAACTGTTGACCGACCGCCAAGCCGTTTCCCTCGAGGACGCGTTGCGCAGCTCTGGCGGCGTAACAACCTGGCAAACTAACCGCGGAGCTAACACTTACTTCATTCGGGGTTTCGCCGTTGCGAACACCAGCACCAATGGGGTAGCGGATGTTGGCGCCGGCGCTACACCCATTGAAGGGTTGGACCGTGTCGAAGTCATCAAAGGTCCGGACTCCATCATGACCGGTAGCGCGGGGGCGTCGGGTTCGATCAATCTGGTCCGTAAAGCGCCAATAATCACGCCATTACATCAACTTCGCGTGGATGTGACCGACAAGGGCGAATTTCAGCAAGCGCTGGATCTGGGGGGGGCGTTAAGTGATGACAAACAGTTCAGTTATCGACTTAACATGATCCATATGCGTGCCAATGAGAGCGAGCCGGATTACAACGGCGGTCGTCGCGACTATATCGCTCCTGCATTACGTTGGAAGGATGATGACACCAGCCTGACGATTGGCGCAGAATTCCAAGGCCGGCGAAGCACTCCAGGCGCTGCGACGTACCTTTACCAAGGCAAGCTACAAAAGCTTTCCAATTACCGCATCACCGGCAAGGATGATCGAATTACCGGTGATACCAAAGCAGGTTATTACGAATTCAGTCACAACTTCACGGACAACCTCACGTTTGAAAGCAAGGCGACCTATACCCGTGAAGAAGATCAGGTTCACCTATGGGAGCCAGGGGGGGGGGGTGGTGCTCCGGCTTTCGGGCCGAACGGCTTGATCCGCGCCAGAGGCCTGCAATCCGGAACGAACACCGATTCCTTTAGCACCCAAAATAATATTATATACACGTTAACCACGGGTATTCTCGAACAGAAACTTCTGGCTGGGGTTGACTATCAACACTACACAACCGACACGTTTGACACTGCAACTCGGGCTTCAGCCAGTGGCAACCTCAACCTGGGCGAGGACTTCGATCTACCTGAATTCAGTTACACATCACCCAACTATTACCACTCTGGGAATTACGTTCAGACCCAAAAGGGACTGTTATTGCAGGACTTGGTCAAGGTGGGCGATAAGACACACGTCATGCTCGCCGCGAGACGCACTCTGTACGATGCCGACTCGACCCTTTATATCCCCGACCTGCCCGACTACCCGGCCAATAGACGTGGCACTTCCGAAACACAGAGTTTCAAGAGCAGCAAGTGGGTACCGAGCTACGGCATCAGTTACGACATCACGCCCGATGTAACGGTGTATGCAAACCATTACAAAGGTTTCCAGGCCAACAACGTTGCTGATAACACCACTGGCGTGCCGCTGCCTCCTAGAGAAAGCGATTCAAAGGAGGCCGGGGTAAAAGTGAAGTTCAACGACGACGCTCTGACCTTGACCAGCGCCATTTTCCAAATGGAAGAAACCGGTGTACCCGTCTCCAATGGGTTTGGCCAAACTATCGGTAGCCAAGGGCGTAAGTCCAAGGGGGTGGATTTTGACCTGGCCGGTGAAATTCTTCCGGGTTGGGCAATCAATGCCAGCTACACCTATAGTGATTTCGCCGAGCCGCCAGCGCCACAAACGAGGGTTCCCTCTTTTTCCGACTCCCCTCAAACGGTCGGTCAGCCAAAGCACTCTGGCAGCGTCTGGACTTCCTATGAGCTATTGGATGGCACGTTCAGAGGCTTGGGAGCGGGGATAGGCGTGAATGCCTATAGCAGCACAACAAACGGGTACGCTTCCGGCTTCAATTACTTCACCCTTCCGGGCGGGGCTCAGACTGACGCGTCGGTTTTCTACCGGCAGAAAGATTGGTCATTGACGCTGGGTGTCAAAAACATCTTTGACCGCACGCTTTACTCGTACACGGCGACGCCGGACTATGTCGGGGTGCGGCCTGAGCGTACAACCCGGTTGACGGCGACCTATAACTTCTAAAACGGCTCAAACAAAAAACCGGCCTACACTCTGGCCGGTTTTTTTCGTAAAAATATCAAGGGTAGGGAGGGGCGGTTGGCGGAAAGAACAGGGACGCGCAAAAAGATAATCAGAGATTTCTAAACTATCGATCACTGATCGCTTGCGAGGGTACCCCCAGGCTCAATCCATCAATCCCATCACTTCTGCACGACCGCCACCCGACGCCCGCTCATGAAACATAGCAGCCCACCCATCGCAGTCAAGGCGCTCAAGGCATAGAACATCGTCGGTGCCGGGGTTTGTATCAGCAGGTACCCGCAGATCACCGGGCTCAGGGCGCCGCCTAGGGCGGCCAGGTTTTGGGCGCCGTAGTAGCTGCCGCGCAGTTCTTCCGGGGCCAGGGTATCGACGAAGAGAAATTCGGCTGGGTAGATGATCATTTCACCGAGCGTGAAAATGAACATCGCCACGCACCAACTCAGCATGTCGTCCGCCAGGCTGAATCCGATCAGGCCAAGAATGAACAGGCTGGTGCCCGCAGCGATCCAGTAGCGCAGCTTCTCGCGATCGAGGAACCGGCCGATCTGGTATTGCAGCAGGATCACAGTGATGGCGTTGCAGGCGAGCAGGGCGGCCATGATCTCCAGTGCACGCTTGGGGTCGTGGGTGACCAGCAGGTATTGCGACAGATACAGCGTGAAGCGTCCGTGCACCACGGTGCTGAGCAGGCAGCCGCAGGTGAACATGATCAGGGTGCGGTCGTTTTTCAGGGTCTTCAGGGTCTTGAGAAAACTGGGCGGTGGGCCCATGGCCGCTGTCGGCGTTCCATCGCCGGGGATTCCCATCATCAGAAAGATGCTGGAGAACGCGATGCCAGCGGCGATCAAGAATGGCGCGATCGGATAGACCCCCGCAATCACCACGCCGAGCATGGGGCCAGTGGCGTAGCCGATGTTGGTCAGGGTGTAGCGCAGGGAAAACGCTTTGGCACGCTGGCCGATGGGCAGGTTTTCGCTGAGGATCGCTTTGGAGCCGATCAGAAACAGGGCCGACGCGGTCTCGGTGATCACCACGGTCAGGGTGGTCAGGTAGAGGTTTTCGGCAAAGGTCAGCAGGACGAAACCCACGGCGCTGGAGAGCATCGCCAGGATCAGCAGTCGGCGCTTTTCCAGGCGATCGATGATGTAGCCGCCGTACAGGGCCAGCAGGGTGGCGATGAACACCGCGATGCCCAGCAGCAAGCCGACATCTTGTTGATTGAGGCCCAACTTGGTGCTCAGAAACAGCGTAAGCAACGGGCTGGTAATGGCGCGGCTGACCACGATGGTCAGCGAAACGATCATCAAGCGTCGAATAACGAGGGAGTAAGTGGCCACGGGGGGCAAATGTCCTTATTCAGATTGTTGGCGTACACCGCGATGACGTCCGAGCCGTCAATAGCTGATCAACCCAGCCACCGTTCCAGCGTACGTATCGATTCCAGGTCTTCCATGCGTCGCAGTTGCTTCAGCAGTTCCGCGGCCCGTTCCTGCGGCATGACCCGCGTCGTCAAACTGAAGAACTTCTCATCCAGGGCCTCATCGGCAAGTGGATTGCCCGGCGCTCCCAAGGGCATTTTCACACACAGGCTTGCCTGTCGGCCGTCCACGGTCCGCAGCGTCACCACAGGCTCGCCATCCTTATCCAGTCGCGGGTCCACTTCAAGCTGGATGTGCGACATGCACTGAATCAGCAGCGGATCGTTGCGTTGCCGGTCATCATAAGCGTGCAGTCGGCAATGCCCATGCACCAACCGCGCGGCGAGGGCATACGG
Source organism: Pseudomonas sp. NFACC56-3 (assembly GCF_900100025.1). Taxonomy (NCBI): domain Bacteria; kingdom Pseudomonadati; phylum Pseudomonadota; class Gammaproteobacteria; order Pseudomonadales; family Pseudomonadaceae; genus Pseudomonas; species Pseudomonas sp. NFACC56-3. The sequence continues at coordinate 67,720 of NZ_FMTK01000001.1, forward strand.
CAGGCTCATTTGCGCGGCTGCGAGGCGGGTGACATCTCGGCCGCCACACATGCCGTGAAGAAAACCGCTCAGCCGAACGTGCACGTTTTCGACCTGGTCGACGGATACCTTCAACTGCTCCAACAACTGGCCGAGGGCATCGATGGCCGAATGGGTGCCGCGACAGGAGGCATGGGGTTTGATCGAGCAGCGAGCGAGCTTCCAGTTCACGCCGAACTCTGCATCCAGCGCTTCGGGCCTTGAAGTCGCTGGGGCGAGGGTGTTCAGAAAACCGCCCCAGACATCATCGAATAACTGCGTCGGGCCGCTGATGCCTTGTTGGGTGAACCGCGCAGCCAACAGGCCACCTTCTGCGGCGCGCCCGCTGTGCAGTTTCTTGCTGTGCGAGCCGTCGTGAATGAAGGCCCACAGGCCACCGCTGAAGCTGCCGGCAATGCCCAGTGCCGTCAGGGTTTGCCGCGTATCCATACCCAGGATGCGCGCACTGGCGGCGGCTGCGCCGAACACCCCACAGGTCGCGGTGGAGTGCCAACCGGCGCCATTGTGGGCGCTATAGCCGCCGCAGGCTTCGAGCACTCGGCGACCAACCTCATAGCCGATCACGACGGCGCTGATGAATTCACGACCACTCACGGGCCGTGCGCGCAGCGAAACCGCCGCCATCGCCGCTGGCAGCACGACGGCCCCGGAGTGATCGCAACCGCCGGTGTCGTCCAGTTCCAGCGCATGGGCGGCGATGCCGTTCAGCATCGCTGCCGGGCCCGCGCAGACCTGCAGATCGGTTCCCCAAACCGGTACCTCGCCCGCTTCACCAGCGAACACCTTGTGTGCCTGCTTGGCGATATCGCTCTCGGCGCCAGCCAACGTTGCGCCGAACGTATCGAGAATGTGCCGCTTGGCTTGCGTTACCAACGCAGGCGATAGATCTTCAAACCGCAGATCGACACAGAATTGCGCCAACCGTTGCAAACGTTCGCTCATGAGACGTAATCCCGGTAATGGCGCTCGTACACCGATGCGGGATGATCCTCGGCCGCTGGCGCCGCGCTGTCTGCCCACCATTGCGCGACCTCGGCGCCGGTGGTGATCCACACGTCATCGTGCTGTTGAATGCCCTCGATCAGCTCGCGCAACACGCCTATCCGTCCCGGCGTGGCGATGATTTCCGGATGCAGGCGAAGCACGTAGCACAGGCCGAATCGGTGAAACCCGGCGAAATCCATTTGCAGGTTGCCCAGGGTGTGGCTGTAGGAGGCGATCCGTGATTGTGCCGGTGGCACCGCCGGGCTCAAGTTGAAGGCGAAGTAAGGTTCGTCCTCCAGCTCATAGTGCAGCGGCAGTTCAATGACACCGGGCGCAGTCGGGTGAGCGAATGGCAAGTCGTCGCCTCGCCATAACGAGGACCAGCGGATGCCTTGGTCCTTCAACGCGCCGATGAATCCCGGCGCACCATTGCCCGCCGGGATTCGAAAGCCGACCGGGCGCTTGCCGGTCAGCCTGGCCAGGGTCTCGCAGCCCCTGGCGACATCGGCGCCCTGGGCGACCAGGTCTAGCGCATCGTAATCCTGATGACGGTAACCGGCGCAGGCGATCTCATGACCGTCGTCCTGGATCGCCTGGATGAGCGCTGGGTTTTCCTCGGCAACGATGCCGGGGACGAACCAACTGCTGCAGACCCCGAGTTCCTTGAACAGGCCGAGCAAGCGTGTCACGCCGCGTTGGGTACCGTAGCGCCATACCGACAAGGTTTTGTCACGCCCGGCAACTTCCGGGGCTTGCGTGAGGATACCGTGGATGTCGTTGTAATCGACGGTCAGTACCACTGCGCAGCGATAGCCTTCCGGCCAGGTGGGGGAATCAGCCATGGCGGTGCTCCTTCAACCAGAAGTGGGCGACGTCACGGCAGGTGGCGAACCACACGTCATCGCGCCGACGCATGTGCTCGAAAAGCTGTTCCAGCAGCAGGATGCGTCCCGGTTTACCAATGATCTTTGGGTGGAAGAGGGTGGTCAGGCACAACCCTTCGTCCATCGCGCCGTCATATTCGCGGCACCAGTTGTCCAGGGTCAGCGCGTAACTGGCCGTACGGTCCAACCCGGAAGGAAAGTTCGGCGCGCGGGTGTAGGCGAGGGAGGCGTAATCGTCCATTTCCCACCGGCCTGGGATTTCCACCAGCGGCGTATCGAAACCCGCTACGTCCACCAGGTACGGTCGGTCATCGCCGCGCATGCTGCTGGAATAGGTCACGCCGGCTTCCACCAGCATGGCCGGGGTTTCGGCGCGCCAGTCGCCGGACGGCGTGCGAAAGCCTTCGGCGCGGATGTGCAGGTGTTTCCAGAACACCTCGCGGGAGATCTGCATCACCTCCTTTTGCCGATCCAGTGTCAGGGCATAAAAGGATTCGTGTTTGTAGCCGTGATACGCCACTTCATGCCCACGCTCGACAATCGCCTTGCATTGTCTCGGCCAGTTCTCCACGACCCAGGCGGGGACGAAGAATGTCGTCGGGATCCGGAACTCGTCGAGCACATCCAGCAGGCGCGGTAGGGCCCGGTAAGGGCCATAGCCGCCGAACCCGAAGTATTCGGGTTTGCGCCAGATCGAGCCGTTGAGCATGGCGTCACCGGTCGGGCCGTCGAGATCGAAGGCGAGGGCCAGGCAAGCCTTGTGCGGCGCGGGCCAGGTAGGTGAGGAGGGCATCGGTAGTGCTCCATCTTTATTCGTAGACACCAGACCCTGTTGTGGAAGCGGGCTTGCTCGCAATGGCATCGAGTCAGGCAACATTGACGTTGAACCACTCGCGAGCAAGCCCGTTGCCACATCGCAATCGAATGGCCTGTGGGATCACTTTCCGGCGTTGATGGTCGCGGTCTTGAGTGCCCCCAGTTCCAGATCCCATTTCTTCAGGATCGCCTGGTAGCTGCCGTCATCGATCATGCTTTGCAGCGCGACCTTCACCGCTTCACTGAGCTCAGGCTTCTTCTTGCTCACGCCCATGCCGGTGTACTGCTCGGAGATCGGCAGGCCCACGGTCTTGTACATGTCCTTTTCCTGGGTCTTGAGGTAAGGCAGGGTTTCGCTGCCCTGCATGGCTGCATCGATGCGGCTCTGGCGCAGTTGCGCCCGGGCATCGGCCGAGCCTTCGGTACCGACCACGTTGATCCCCGGCTTGCCGGCGGCTTCACAGTTGGCCTTGCTCCACTCGGCGATTTCCGTTGGAAAGTTGGTGCGGCGGCTGGTGCCGACTTTCTTGCCGCAAAGGTCGAGAGTCTCGTTGATGTCCTTGTTTTTCTGCAGGGTGTAGAACTGCGGACCACTGGTGAAGTAGTCGATGAAGGTCACGCTGGCCTGGCGTTCGACAGTGTCGGTCATGCCCGACAGCACCATGTCCACGCGGTCGGTGGTCAGGGCGTTGATCATTTGTTCGAAGCCGGTTTCCTGCCATTTGATCTTCACACCCAGGCGCTCGGCCAGGGCATTGCCCAGGTCATAGTCAAAGCCGGTGAGGGTGTTGGTGGCCGGGTCCTTGAAGTCCATCGGCGGGTAGTTCGGCATGATCGCCACGACGATTTCGCCCTTGGCCTTGATGCTTGCCGGCAGTTCGGCCGCGAAGGTGAGGCTGGATGCCATGACGCTTGCGAGTACTGCGGGAATAAAAAAGTTCTTCATGGTCGTTCTCTTATGAGTGTTGTGAGCGTCAACGGACGCTTAGGTTCGAACGGCAGAAATGAAGCTTTGGGTGCGAGGGTTTTGCGGACTTATTAGTATTTCTTCGGGGCTTCCAGCCTCCACGATCTGCCCGCCGTCCATGAACACCATGCGATTGGAAACTTCGCGAGCGAAGCCCAGTTCATGGGTGACGACGATCATGGTCATGCCGGTCTGCGCAAGATCGCGCATCACCGACAGCACCTCACCGACCAGTTCCGGGTCGAGTGCCGAAGTGGGTTCATCGAACAGCATCAGCTTGGGGCGCATGGCCAATGCACGAGCGATGGCCACGCGTTGCTGCTGGCCGCCCGAAAGCTCGATCGGGTAGCTGTTGCACTTGTCCGCCAGGCCAACACGGGCGAGCAGTTCCAGGGCCTCCTCATTCGCCTCTTTGGGGGAGCGCTTGAGCACCTGGCACGGTCCTTCGATGATGTTCTGCAACACGGTCATGTGGGGGAACAGGTTGAACCGTTGAAACACCATGCCGGTGGACAGCCGCTGGCGGGCGATCTGGGTTTCGTTGAGTTCGTGCAGCTTGTTGCCGACGATCCGGTAACCCACCAGTTCGCCGTCGACCCACAGGCCGCCCTTGTCGATTTTTTCCAACTGGTTGACGCAGCGCAGCAAGGTGCTTTTTCCCGAGCCGGACGGGCCGATGATGCACAGCACTTCGCCTTGCTCGACTTCGATGTTGATGTCCTTGAGCGCGTGGAACTGGTCGTAATATTTATTCAGGCTCACGGCCTTGACGATGCTTCTCATGGGGAACTCCTCAGGAACGCTTGCCGGCGCCGCGGGCGAAACGACGCTCCAGGCGACTCTGACCAAAGGACAGGACGGTGACGGTGGCCAGGTACCAGATGCCGGCGACGATCAGCAGCTCCATCACGCGGGCGTTGGCGTAGTAGATGTTCTGGGCGTTGTAGAGCAGTTCCGAGTATTGGATGACGCTCGCCAGCGAGGTCATCTTCACCATGCCGATGAACTCGTTGCCGACCGGCGGAATAATGATCCGCATGGCCTGGGGCAGGATGATCCGGCGCAGCGCTTGCAGGCGTGGCATGCCGATCGATTTGGCAGCCTCGTATTGCCCGGTGTCCACCGAGAGCAGGCCGGCGCGCACCACTTCGGCGGTGTAGGCGCCCTGGTTGATGCTCAAGCCCAGCAAGGCCGCCGCGAATGGGGTCATCAGGCTCACGGTGTCCATTTCGAACAGGCCGGGAATGCCGATGGTGGGGAAGATCAGCGCCAGGTTGAACCACAGGAGCAGTTGCAGGATCAGCGGCGTGCCGCGAAACAGCCAGGTATAGGTCACGGCCACATAGCGCAGGATCGGGTTGGCCGACATGCGCATGATCGCAGTGATCACGCCGAACACAATGCCCAGCGCCATGGCCAATACGGCCATGACGATGGTGTTGAGCAAGCCCCACATGATCGCCTCGGAGGTCAGGAACTGGCCGATGTACGACCATTCGATCTTGCCTTCGGCGAAGGCACGCACCAGGCCAATAAGGGCGATGACGATCAGCGTGGCGAAGAAGATCCGCCCGTAGTAGCGCCGGGGCACATGATCGTACTGGGTAATGTCGAACTGGTTTTCCGCCAGCTTGCGCTCCGCCTGGAGTCGTTCTGCCTGTGTCTGGCTCATGTTGTTTCTCCGTACTCGGTTTCGGCGCTATCGCTGTGGGAGCAAGCTCGCTCCCACAGTTCGGTGTGTTGCTCAGAGGCGAAAGCCCTGATAGTCCTCGGTCCATTGCTGCTGGGTGGCGAGGGCGGTTTTCAAGCGTCCGATCTGTTCGCGTACCTGTTGTGGCGCGGTCCCGCCCCAGCCATTGCGCGCAGCGATGGCGGCTTCGAGGGTCAGGCTTTCGCGTACCTCCGGGGTGAGGCGCGGGTCGATTTCCGCCAGCAGAGCGGGGGAGGCCTCCCACAGTTCGATGTCGTGTTTCTCGCACGCCTGGACCAACGCACCGGTGATTTCGTGAGCTTCCTTGAACGGCACGCCGCGCACCGCCAGCCAATCGGCAACTTCGGTGGCGAGGGTGAAGCCCAGCGGTGCCTGGCGGCGCAATTCCTCGACGTTGACTTTCATGGTCGCCACCATGCCCGCCATGGCGGGCAGCACCAGTAGCAGCGTGTCGACGCTGTCGAGGACACCGTGCTTGTCTTCGCTCAAGTCACGGTTGTAGGACAGTGGCAGGGATTTAAGCGTGGAGAGCAGGCCGGTCAGGTTGCCGATCAGGCGACCGGCCTTGCCTCGCGCCAGTTCGGCGATGTCCGGGTTCTTCTTCTGCGGCATGATCGAGCTGCCGGTGGCGTAGGCATCGTCCAGTGCGACCCAGCGAAATTGCCGCGACGACCACAGGCAGAACTCTTCGGCAAGGCGCGAGATATTGATGCCGAGCATGCTGGCGATGAACAGGAACTCGGCGACGTGATCGCGGCTGGCGACGGCGTCGATGGAGTTTTCGCAGACGCCGCTGTAGCCCATTTCCTTTGCCGATTGCTGAGGTAGGCGAGCGATCGCCGAGCCCGCCATGGCCGCCGCACCGAGTGGCGACAGCGAGGTGCGTGCGTCCCAGTCCACCAACCGCTGTACGTCGCGTAGCATCGACTGGGCGTGGGCCAGCAGGTGGTGGGCGAACACGATCGGTTGCGCCTGCTGCAGATGGGTGAAGCCGGGGCAGATGCTTTCGATGTGTTGCTCGGCCTGTTCCACCAGCGCCTGCTGCAGGCCCAATACTTCAACGGCCACGGTGCGTACGTGGTCACGCAGGAACAGCCGCAGGTCGTTGGCGGTCTGGTCGTTGCGCGAGCGGCCGGCACGCAGCTTGCCACCCAGGGCGCCAAGCCGTTCGGTCAGCAGGCGCTCGATGAACGTGTGGACGTCTTCATCATCCGGGGTCGGGGCGATGCTGCCGGCGCGATAGTCCGCGCCGATGCGTTCCAGGGCGTCGAGCATGGTCTGGGTTTCTTGTTCGCTCAGCAGTCCGGCGCGCTGCAACTCCCGGGCATGGGCCTTGGAGCCGGCGAGGTCGTACGGGGTGAGCCGGAAGTAGCGCTCAGGGCAACGGGACAGGGCCGCCAAGGCTTCGGAAGGGCCGCATTTGAAGCGAGCACCCCAGAGTCGGTCGGTGGTTTGAGACATTGTTGTTTTCCTCGTCGGTTACGCGAACTGAAACGGGTACTCCAGGCCACGGCGTCGCTACGAAATCAGCGAGCGCAGTCAGGCCAGAGCAGTTTTCAAGAGGGCAGTTGCATCGGTGCGAGCGCTGATCGATCGGTCAGCTTTTTATGTTTCGCGACCAGCGTTTTGGCGCTGATGTTCGGAATTTATTGTCGGTTGCCAAGCTTGGTTTTCTGTGTTCATTATTATTGGGCCAGCTTGTTTTTGTTGTTGGGCACAGGTTGTTGAATAGAGCGACAGAGGTAAATAAGCATTATGGAAACCCCACTTTCCAATTCCGGAAACCCGCCGCCAAGAACCCCGCAAAGGGCACCGTTGGCCCTCAGCGGGCTGGACTTCAAATTGCTCAAAGTGTTCAAGGCCGTGGTCGAGGCGGGAGGCTTTAGTGCCGCACAGAATGAGCTGAATGTGGGGCTGGCAGCCATCAGCAAACAGATTTCCGACTTGGAAATCCGTATCGGTATGCGCCTTTGCACGCGGGGGCGAGAGGGCTTTCACCTGACGGAAGAAGGGCGTCTGGTGTATCAGGCATCGATAGACTTATTTGCCTCCGTCGACAACTTTCGTGATCGCCTTAGTTCCGCGCAGAATGAACTTGTCGGTGATCTTGGTGTGGGGGTTATTGATAATACTATATCGGATGAAAGTTCCCCGTTAGTTGCTGCGCTCAGGCAAATTAATGAACAGTCGCCCAAGGTTCGGTTTCAACTTCAGGCTTCGCAACTCGATGAAGTCGAAAGAGGTGTCGTCGAAGGACGGTTGGCAGCGGGGATCGTACCGATTTATCAAAAGCGCGAAGAGTTTGATTACTACGAACTCTATGAAGAACGTTCGCAGGTCTATTGCGCACTCGGCCATCCGCTGTTCTCCATGGCGGACGCGGACATGGGGGAACATGTGCTCAAGGAGTATGAGTGCGTCAACCATCGCTACGCGATTCATCGCGACAAACTGAAATTTGCGCACTACGACCGCTTCTCCGCCTCGGCCACCCAGGTGGAAGCTGTGGCGTTACTGATCAAGACGGGGCGTTTCCTCGGGTTCCTGCCCCAGCATTACGCCGCGTCGATGGTGGCCCGGGGAGAGTTTCGCGCAGTGTGTCCGGACCTGATCAACATCGTCACGCCATTCAGTCTGATACTGCGTCACAACACTGTGCGCAGCCCCTTGGTCAAGGCCTTTGCCAAGGCGTTGGGGGTGGATCTGAAGGCTCCGCTTTGATGTTTATGGGGTAGTCACTCACGAACCTCGGCGGCAACCGGAATGATAGGTAAGTTGCACCATCAAACCGTTGGCACTGTTCTCGTTCAAACACCGCGACCTGTTCCGGCGTGTTCCGTTGGAAGGGCACCCCGTTGAACTATCCTAGGGCTCAATCACCCCGTCCAGTATGTCCAATCCACCCTCTAAGTGACGATGGTAGTAGTTGGATTTGTGCAAGAGAAACGGCGGCTGTCCATGGGGGCAATCTGCTAAAGGGTTCGTATTGACGAGCGAATCGCCCGTGCACATTCGATCACCGCGGGCGCCAGCTTGCGCTCGGCTTCCTCCATGCTCCAGCGACTGGTGGGTACCACCACATGCACGGCGGCGACCGGCAGGCCCTGGCTGCCAATGATCGGCGCGGCAATGGACATGTCGCCCAGGAACAACTCTTCCTTGTTCGTGGCATAGCCCCTGCGCCGTGTGGTCTCGATCTGCTCGATGATGTCGTCGATCTCGGTCAGGGTGTACTGGGTATGGCGTTTGCGCTCGCTGGCTTGCAGTGCGGCAACGAGTTCGTCGTCGGGCAGGGCGCTCAGGAACGCCCGCCCGGAACCGGTGCAGTACATCGGGATCCGGCTGCCGATGGGCATGTGGATAGGGATGAATTTCGGCGCCACGAAGCGTGCCACGTACACCATGTCCAGCCCGTCGGGTTCGGTCAGGTTGGTCGTCTCCCCGGTAGCCTGTGCCAACTCGGCAAGGAACGGGTTGGCCACGTCCACCAGCGTGTCGGCGGCCAGGTAGTTGTAGCCGATCTCCATGACCTTCGGGGTCAACTGGAAGCGCTTGGTCTGCGGATGCTTGCGCACATAACCCAGCTCTTCGAGCGTATAGATCATGCGTTGCGCCGAGCTTTTGTTGATGTCTGCAACTTGGGCGATATCCGCCAGGTTCATCGTGCGCTGGGCTGCGTTGAATGCCCGCAGCACCGCCAGGCCTTTTTCCAATGACTGATTGAACAGCGGATGAGGGGTATCGCTCATGGGAAATCCTTATATTCTGCGCTTTGAATATCGATATTCGATACTTATAAATCTCTTTACGATTTTTGTAAATCGCTTTACAGTCATTTTGAGCCTCCTGCCATCCATATGGGGCAACCCTTACCGGACTTAAGACAATAAAAGCGTCCAATGGGAGATACGCCATGCTTACTCGCTTTCGTGCACTCACGTTCGTTGTTGCCCTGGCTGCCGGCATCGCTTCAGCCAACGCCGTCGCCGAGCCTGTCTACAAGGTCGGTGCAACCGCAACGGGGATTCCCTTCACCTTTCTCGACGTCAAGAGCCAGAGTATCCAGGGCATGATGATCGACGCCGCGCAGGCGGTGGCCAAGGCGGGTGGCTTCGAGGTGGAGATCCAGCAGACCACCTTCGCTTCGCTGATCCCGTCACTGACGTCAAACAAGATCGACCTGATTTCTGCCGCCATGCTCCGGACGCCAGCGCGGGAAAAGGTGGTGCAGTACTCCGATCCGGTCTTCACCTATGGCGAGGGGCTGATCGTCAAGGCCGACGACCCGACCGCGTACACCCGCATGGAGGATTTTGCCGGCGAAGTTGTCGGCGCCCAGGTCGGCACCGTGTTCATCGATGAGTTGAACAAGCGTGGTGTTTTCAAGGAAGTCCGCGGCTATGACTCGATCCCCGATCTGATGCGCGACCTGGCCCTCGGCCGTATCAAGGCGGGTTTCGCCGATCGCCCGATCGTCGCTTATCAATTGGCCCAGGGCACCCAGAACAAGGTGCACCTGGTGCAGAGCTATCAGCCGGTGGTGATGGGGGACGTTTGCCTGATCGTGCGCAAGGGCGACAACGCCACACTGGAACAGGTCAACAAAGGCATCGCCGCGATCAAGGCTGATGGTTCCCTCGAACGGATCATCGAGAAGTGGAAACTCAACTGATGATTTTGTCGACCGCCTGCGGTGGCGGGCGGGTCCACTCATTGTTCCGTGGGTAGCTTTTATGATTCTCCAGAATGCGTTGGACTTCCTCCCTATCTTGCTCAAAGGGGCGGTGGTCACTCTTCAAGTGACGGCCGGGTCGTTTGTGCTCAGCTCGCTGATCGGCCTGCTCCTGGCCCTGATGATGGTCTCGAAAATACGTGCGGTCGCGTTGTTCGCCATCAGTGTGGTGAACATCATCCGGGGGCTGCCGATCATTGTGCAGCTGTTTTATATCTATTTCGTCCTGCCGGAATTCGGCATTCAACTGACGGCCATGCAGGCCGGTGTCATTGGCCTGGGAATCGCTTATTCGGCCTATCAGGCGGAGAACTTCCGGGCCGGTATCCAAGCGATCCAGCAAGGGCAGATCGAGGCGGCGGAATCCTTGGGGATGCGCGGTGCGATGGTGATGCGGCGAGTGGTGCTGCCCCAGGCATTTCGCATCGCCTTGCCGCCTTACGGCAACACCCTGGTCATGATGCTCAAGGACTCGTCCCTGGTCTCCACCATCACCGTGGCCGAGATGACTCGTGCGGGGCAACTGATCGCCTCTTCGACCTTCGAGAACATGACGGTCTACACCCTGGTGGCATTGCTCTACCTGGCGATGAGCCTGCCGCTGTCCTTTGCGCTGCGTCGTCTGGAAGCACGCTTCAGCACCCGGAGAACGTCATGATCGAGATCAAGGGCATTCACAAGCGTTACGGCAGCGTGCCGGTCCTCGAAGGCATCGATTTGCAGGTCAAGAGCGGTGAAGTGGTGTGCCTGATTGGCCCTTCGGGGTCGGGGAAGTCCACGTTGCTGCGTTGTATCAACGGCTTGGAAAGTTATGACCAGGGCGAGGTCCTGGTCGGCGATGAACGTGTCGACCGCAATGCCAGGAACATCCACGACATTCGCACTCGGGTGGCGATGGTCTTTCAGCGCTTCAATCTGTTCCCGCACCGCACGGCCCTGGAAAATGTCATGGAGGGGCCGATCTACGTAAAGAAGGAGAACCCTCAGGCGGCGCGCAAGAATGCCGAGGCGTTGATGGAAAAGGTCGGCTTGTCCCATCGGATGAATGCCTACCCGGACGAACTGTCCGGGGGGCAGCAGCAACGTGTCGCCATTGCCCGGGCGTTGGCGATGAACCCCCAGGCGATCCTCTTCGATGAACCGACCTCGGCGCTCGATCCGGAGTTGGTCGGCGAAGTGTTGGCGGTGATGCGCAATCTGGCCAACGAGGGCATGACCATGATCGTGGTGACCCACGAAATGGCCTTCGCTCGAGACGTCGCCGACAAGGTCTGTTTCCTTCACAGTGGCAAGATCGTCGAGTCAGGACCCGCCGGGGAAGTACTGAGTACGCCGACGCATCCTCGCACACAGGACTTTCTTCGCCGACTGCTCAACCACAGCGGGGAGGTGCCGGCATGAATGCACCTTTCGCCCCGCAACTGCCGGCCTCGCTCTGGGCCGCGACGGCCACACCGGCGGTGAAAACCCCGGCCTTGGCCGAAGACAAGCAAGTGGATGTGGCCATCGTGGGGGCTGGCTATACCGGTTTGGTGACGGCTTTACGCTTGGCCGAAGCGGGTGTCAGCGTCTGTGTGCTGGATACCGGGGAGCCAGGCTGGGGCGCCTCGGGGCGCAACGGCGGGCAGGTGATTCCCGGGCTGAAGTTCGACCCGGATCAATTGCTCGCCAAGTTCGGCCCGGCCCGTGCCGAAGCGATGATCGAGGCGGCCGGGTCAGCCGCTGACGAAGTGTTTGCGCTGATTCGCCAGTACGGGATCGAGTGTGATGCCACCCGCAAAGGCTGGATTCAACCGGCCTGTTCGACGACCGCGATGAAGACCATCGAGCAACGCGCCGCGCAATGGCAACGCCGGGGCGTCAAGGTGGAGCTGTTGGACCGGGGCGCGGTCAGCCAACGTATCGGTACCGAGAATTACCTGGGGGGTTGGGTCGATCCGCGGGCCGGCAGCTTGCATCCATTGAGTTACGCCCGTGGCCTGGCGAAGGCCGCAGTGGGGCAGGGCGCAATGATCCACGGCCACAGCCGCGTCACAGGGTTGAAGCAGCAGCGATCAGGCTGGCTGTTGTCCACTGCGCAAGGATTCAAGGTCAGCGCGCAACGGGTGTTATTGGCCACCGATGGCTATACCGATGACTTGTGGCCCGGGTTGCGCCAGACCGTCGTCGCGGCCAACAGCTTCATCATCGCGACCCGTCCGCTCCCGCCAGCGATCCGCAAGACCATCCTGCCTGGTGGCGAGGTCTGTTCGGACTCACGCCGTTTGCTGCTCTACTTCAAGCAGGATGCCCAGGGGCGTTTGCTTCTGGGAGGGCGGGGACCGTTCTCGGAGCCTTCCCGGCAGCGTGACTGGGCGCACCTGGAGCGTTCGCTGGGGGCGCTGTTTCCGCAAGTGGCGGATGTGCCTGTCGAGTACCGCTGGAGTGGTCGGGTCGCCCTGACGCAAAGCTTTCTTCCCCATGTGCACGATCCGGCACCGGGGCTGTCAGTCTTGCTCGGCTACAACGGCCGCGGCATCGCCCTGTCCACCGCGTTGGGCAAGCATCTGGCCGCGAAGCTTTCAGGGGCGACGCAGGACTTCCCGTTCCCGGCCATGCCACTGCGGCGAATTCCGTTTCATGCGTTGCAGCGGCTTTATCTTGCTGCCGGGATCAGCTATTACCGGGTATTGGATGCCTTGTTTTGAGCGCTTATTGAAGACGCCGCGGGCACCGGTTGGGCGGTGTCGGTGGCGTCGTATCGGCCCAAGGCGAGCGACCTCCAGGCCAACTTTCCCTCCAGTCTGAATGGCTCCGAAGTGGAAATGGCGTTAGCATCCCCTCCATTGGGCTTAAACAGCCTGTTTTTCAGATCAGGGTCGCATTGTGGAAAAGCTAAAACGCCTTCAAAGCGGAATCGAAGGACTCGACGCGCTGCTCCAGGGAGGGCTGGTCGCGGGTGCTTCATACATAATCCAAGGACGCCCAGGTTCAGGCAAGACTATCCTCGCGAACCAACTTGGATTCCATCATGCCCGCAGTGGCGGTCGTGTTTTAGTCGCCACGCTGCTGGCCGAATCACATGATCGACTTTTCCAGTTTCTGTCTACGCTGAGCTTTTTCGACTCAGCCAAAGTCGGCGCTGAAATCCAATTTGTCAGCGCATTCGACACATTGGAAAACGAAGGCCTGGATGAGGTCGTGAAACTGCTTCGGCGCGAGATCAGTCGGCAAAAGGCTACCGTGATGGTGGTCGATGGTCTGCTCAATGCGCGCTCCAAGGCCGACTCGCCCATCGACACCAAGAAATTTATCTCGGAGTTGCAGGGACACGCCGCTTTCGCCGGTTGCACCGTGTTGTTCCTCACCAGTTCGCGGCTCGACGACGGTAGCCCCGAGCACACGATGGTGGACGGTGTCATCGAAATGGGAGAAGAGCTGTTCGGGACGCGTTCGGTACGGCGCATTCAGCTGCGCAAGACCCGCGGCAGCAGTGCGTTGACCGGTCTTCACGAATGTGAAATCAACGACGACGGCCTGGTTGTCTATCCGCGCCTGGAAAGTCTCTACAGCCGTCCTTCCGCCCCCGACAGCGCCGACATGACGCGTATTGCCAGCGGGATCGATTCCCTGGATGACATATTGGGCGGAGGCTTGCACAGCTCCAGCGTGTCCCTGGTCATCGGTCCTTCCGGGATTGGTAAAACGACGCTGGGTCTCAAATTCCTCGCCAAGTCGACGGCAGAAGCCCCTGGCTTGCATTTCGGATTCTATGAAAGCCCGCAGCGGCTGCGCCTCAAAGGCCTCTCCCTGGGCATCGATATCGAAGACATGGAAAAAAGCGGTGCGTTGAGCATTGCCTGGCAGCCCACCACCGAAGGCTTGCTGGATGGACTCGGCGCACGACTGCTGAAAATCGTTGAGGAGAAGGGTATCAAGCGCCTGTTCATCGATAGCCTGAGCGGCATGACACGGACTTCGACAAATCCCGCGCGGATTACCGATTTCTACAGTGCGCTGATGAACGAGCTGCGGTCCCGGGGCGTTACGGTGTTCGCCTCCTGGGAAATGCGAGATCTATTCGGTTCCGAGGTCAGTTCACCGAACTCGGACCTGTCCAGCATCGTCGATAACCTGATGCTCATGCGCTTCCTTGAGAATGGCTCTGAACTAAGAAGGACGCTCTCCATTCTTAAGGTACGAGACAGCGCTTATGACCCCTCGCGATTCGAGGTGATCATCCGGGATCAAGATGTTTTTCTTGAAAAGGCTTTGAAAAATGAACCTTCAGTCGCAGCTGAGTCATTGCCTGGTTCAATTTCATAAGTCTTTGAGCGGGTTGAATTAACATGACCACCATCCTGGTCGTCGACGACGAGTATTTGATCGCTGACATCCTCGGTTTTGCGCTAGAGGACGAGGGCTTCATGGTCGTAAAAGCCAGCAATGGTCAAAAGGGACTCGAAGTGCTGGAAAGAGAACGTCCAGCCTTGATCATCACTGACTTCATGATGCCGGTCATGGATGGTCTTGAATTCGCCACGGCCGTGCGAGCCTTACCGGCCGTCAAGGGGTTGCCGATCATCTTGATGAGCGGTGCCCAGGCTCACGTGGGCATGACGCGATCGGATTTGTTTGATGCCGTGCTGCCCAAGCCGTTCGACATAGCCTCGATTGTCGCCGAGGTGAAGAGGCTCCTGATGGCAGAGTGATACAGCGTCTAGCGGCGCAGATTGCCAGATGCGTGTGATCGCGGTCGCTTTCGGTGACGCCACCGCTCACATCCGGTGATGTTCCAGCAAGAAATCAACGAACACCCGCACCCGCGCCGGCATTGCCGAGCCCCCTACGAACACCGCATGAATCGGTTCTCGGTCGCCTGGGTTCCAGGCTTCCAGCAGCGGTATCAGGTCACCGCGCTGCAGATCCTCGCTCACGGTGAATTCGCCGATACGGGCAATGCCGGCACCCACTCGCGCGAATTGTGCCAGCGCTTCACCACTGCTGCATTCGATGTTGCCGCTGACCTTCAGGGAAAATTCCCTTGCGTCGCGGATGAACGGCCAGTTGGGTTCTGCACGCCGGAAGTTGAAGCGCAGGCAGTTGTGTCGTAGCAGGTCTTCCGGCTCCTGGGGGATGCCGTGGCGCTGCAGGTACTCGGGCGATGCCACCACGACCTGGCCGGTGTCGCCGATCCTGCGCGCGGTCAGCGGGCTGTCCGGCAGATGGCCGAAGCGTACCGCCACGTCGGCCTGGCCGCCGAGAATATCGACGACTTCGTCGCCGAGGGTGAGGTCGACAACGATGTTCGGGTAGCGGGCGCTGAAGGCTGCCACCAAAGGAACGATGGCCTGCCGCCCGTGGCCAAGGGCGGCGCTGACCCGCAATCGGCCCCTGGGTACGCCCTGGTCGGCGATGGCTTCTTCGACCTCGTCCATGTCGGCCAGGATACGCCGGGCGCCGCGCAGGAAAGCCTCGCCCTCGGCGGTGAAGGTGATCGCCCGGGTGGTGCGCAACAGCAGGCGGGTACCCAGGCGTTGTTCGGTACGCGCGATGATTCGACTGACCGCCGAGGGTGTC
Source organism: Pseudomonas sp. NFACC56-3 (assembly GCF_900100025.1). Lineage (NCBI taxonomy): Bacteria > Pseudomonadati > Pseudomonadota > Gammaproteobacteria > Pseudomonadales > Pseudomonadaceae > Pseudomonas > Pseudomonas sp. NFACC56-3. The sequence goes on from NZ_FMTK01000001.1 coordinate 83,412, forward strand.
AGCCCCAATGCACGCGCGGCGGCTGACAGGCTGCCTTCCTGCGCCACGGTGGCGAACACACTCATCTCACCTGATCTGCCGTTGAAGTCCATTTGTGCCTCTTGCGCAAAGGTGATTGCCAAAAATCCTATCTACCGCCTGAAAAGCCTGAATCGTAGCATTGGCGGCATAGATAAGGAGCCTACCATGCGTATCAATCCACCACTTGTTGCACTCGCCATCGGTGCCTTTGGCATCGGCGTTACCGAGTTCGCCCCCATGGGCATGTTGCCGGGCATCGCTGCGGATCTCGGCGTTTCCATTCCCGCCGCCGGTCTGTTGGTCAGTGCCTACGCCCTGGGCGTACTGCTCGGCGCGCCCTTGATGACCCTGACCACCGGCAGGATCCCCCGGCGCTACCTGCTGATCGGGCTCATGGCGATTTTTACCCTGGGTAATCTGATGTCAGCCCTGGCGACCGATTACTACAGCCTCATGGTCGCCAGGGTGGTGACCTCACTGAACCACGGTGCGTTCTTTGGCGTTGGCTCCATCGTCGCCGCCAGCGTGGTCGCCCCGGACAAGCGTGCCGGGGCGGTTGCGGCGATGTTCATGGGCCTGACCCTGGCGACCATCGGCGGCGTGCCGCTGGCCGCCTGGTTCGGCGAACTGTTCGGCTGGCGCACGGCATTCTGGGGTATTACCGGGCTCGGCGGGGTGACCATGGCCGCGCTGTGGTTCGCCTTGCCCAACCTGAAAATGTCGCAAGGCGTCGGTGTGCTGGCTGAAATTCGGGTACTGGGCCGTGGCCCGGTGCTGGGTGCGTTGGCCCTGACCGTCGTCGGCTCGGGTGCAATGTTTACCGTTTTCACTTACATCGCACCGATCCTCAGCAATGAGACCCACGGGTCCACCGCTTACATCACCGCCATGCTGGTGCTGTTCGGTGTGGGGTTGACACTGGGCAACATGTGGGGTGGCAAGGCCGCCGACCGCTCGATAGACCGCACCCTGATCGTTTCGCTGGGCGTGCTGATTCTCGTCTTGCTGGCGTTCACCGTCCTGATGCGTTGGCCACTGCCGGCCGCCGTGGCCATCCTGATCTGGGGCATCGCCAGCTTCGCCCTGGTGCCGCCGCTACAGATGCGCGTCATGGAAGCCGCCAAGGACGCGCCCAATCTGGCCTCGGCGGTGAACATCGGTGCCTTCAACCTTGGCAACGCGATAGGCGCGGCGCTGGGCGGAGCGGTGATCAATGCCGGGCTGGGTTATCCGGCGATTTCCCTGGCCGGAGCGGCCATGGCGGGGCTGGGGCTGCTGATGGTGCTGGTTTTTGCCTGGCGTTCCAGAGCGGCTGCAAGTGTGGTTGCGTGATGATGAGGTGAGGGGGACTGTTAGTCCCCGTCGCCTCGCGAGCCTGCCTGGCCATCAAGCAGCTAAACCATTCGATAGGCAACGGGCTATGACATGCTTTTCACTGTGGCTCCAGTTCCGACCATAAGGTCTGCGTCCAATACCAACCATCAGCGTTCCGTCATCTTCCATTGTGCTGACATTTACTATCCATTTGCTGCTTCTGGTTCGGAGCGGATCTGGCCAGTCGATAGCCTGGGCGTGGAAGGCGCAGCATACCAGGAGGCGTGCGCCCATCGCAGGCCCATGGCGAATGAGGCACCATGGCCAACCTGAGTGTCTGCATTGTGGTTCATGGCGCAACGCTGGAGCCTCGCCAGATCAGTGGGGTTCAATTCTATTGTTAAGAAATCTTTTGACATGGCTCGGCAGGACTGTGTAACGTTTGCACATAGGTCACCGTTTCTTGTTGGAAATCGTAGACCCCCAGCAATATTGCTGAGTACATATCGGCTATAGAAGCCCCTGAATTGCGTTAGTAGCGCATTCGGGGGCTTTTTTTTTGGAAAAAATAATATGTCGGCTTTTCGCTCCTCTGACGAAACTCAAGAATTTCCGAGCATCACGGTGGCAGCCATACAAATGGAGCCACGAGTGGGTTGCAAGGCTGAGAACCTGAAAGTGTCGCTGCACCTGATAGCCGAGGCGGCCAGCGCCGGTGCGCAGATCGTTGTACTGCCCGAATTAGTCAGCAGCGGGTATGTCTTTTCCAGTCGTGAAGAGGCCTTTGAACTGGCGGAGTCCGTACCGGCAGGCATCAGCGCCCAGGCATGGGAAGATGCTGCCCGCCAGCACAACGTCTACGTCATCGGCGGCGTTGCAGAACGAGTGGGGTACAAGCTTTACAACGCTGCCGTCATGGTCGGGCCCGAAGGTTACGTGGGGACTTATCGCAAGCTCCATCTATGGGGTGACGAACATCTGTATTTCGAGGTCGGCGATCTTGGTTTACCGGTGTTCCATACGCTTTTTGGCCGTTTGGCGATGATCATCTGCTATGACGGCTGGTTCCCGGAGGTCTATCGACTGTTGGCCATGCAAGGCGCAGATATCGTCTGCATGCCAACCAACTGGGTACCCATGCCGGGACAGGGCAACGGCACCATGATCATGGCCAATACACTGGCGATGGCCAATGCGCACGTCAACGGTCTGAACATCATTTGCGCTAATCGCGTAGGTACCGAACGCGGTCAGCTCTTTGTGGGTAACAGCATCATTGTCGGTGCCGACGGTTGGCCATTGGTGGCCCCAGGCAGTGCAGATAACCAGCAAATACTTTATGCCGATATCAATCTGAAGACGTCCCGTCAATCCCGTCGCCTTACAACGTTCAATACAGTCCTGCGTGATCGCCGTACCGATATCTATGACCCCATGTTAGGCACTGGCTGGCAACTGCCTCGCTACTAACCCCCCATCTCTGCATAACAAAGATCGAGGATACTCACATGAAATCCACTTATCCCCTTGTCCGTATCGCTGTTCTGGCAGCTACGGCGATCGTAGCCACCCAGGGACATGCCGCTGAACCTATCAAGATTGGCGTTGCGGTGGGGTTGTCAGGCGCCAATAGCGTGGTGGCGCCGGCTGTCGTTCAGTCCTCGGAACTCGCTGTGGAGCAAATCAACGCCGCTGGGGGAATCCTCGGTCGCCCGGTGCAGTTGGAGATCGTTGATGATGCTTCCGGCGCAATAGGTGCACAGAAAGCCTTTGATACGCTGGTGCTGGAAAAGAAAGTAAACGCCATTATCGCGATGGAAAGTAGCGCCGCGCGTAATGCCGCCTTGCCGGTTATTTCCCGTGGGCGCGTGCCCTATATCTATACCTCGTTCTATGAAGGCCGTTCTTGCAATAAGTGGATGTATGTCAACGGTTGGGTACCAGAACAGCAAGTTGCCCCTGTAGTGGATTACTTCAGCCAGAAGCTCGGGGCAAAAAACTACTTTCTTGTCGGTAGCGATTACGCCTTTGGCCGGGGCATGCTCAAGTTTACTAAAGCGTACATTGAGCAACACGGTGGAAAGGTTATCGGTGAAGAGTACTTGCCGATGGACGGGAGTGACTGGACCGCCGTTATTTCAAAAATTCGCTCGACACAACCTGACGCGCTTATCAGTGCCACGGCAGGTGGCGCACCTAACGTCTCATTGGCCAAACAGTTGAAAGCGGCGGCGTTGACACTGCCTTACGGTAACCTGGCCATCGATGAAGGCACCGCCAAGACCATGGGGGATGTGGCAACGGGCATGTACATGTCGGCCTCGTATCTGACCAGCATCGACACACCGGAAAATAAAAAATTCCTGAGTGACCTCGGCCAGAAGTTTGCCGGGAACCTGTCCACGCCAAACGAACTTTCCGAACCGCAATATGAAGCCTTCTTTCTCTACAAGGCGGCGGTGGAAAAAGCCAACTCCATCGACTCCGCTGCGGTTGTAGATGCGTTGAAAGATGTCTCGATCGTCGGACCGCGCGGCGTTGTGCAGATGAATGCCAGCCGCCATACCCCCCTGGCCATGCGCCTGGGCCAAATACAAAGCGATGGTTCTATTCGCATCCTTGAAACCCAAGAAGGCGTCAGCCCAGGTATTCAATGCCCGAATTTGAAATAGTCCATTGCTTGATTACTAAGTAACGCTTCACGTTGCATTCTCCCCGGAGGGAGACGTCATGGTGTTAATTCTAGATATAACAACAACAATAGCCATGCTGTTCATTGTTACTGCGGGCCTGATGATGATTTTCGGAATAATGAAAATCGTCAACTTCGCCCATGGTGCCTTGCTGACAATGGGAGGGTATGCGGCGTTTGTCGTGACCCAACTGGGATGGCGTCCCTGGCTTGCGTGGCCGTTGGCTCTCGCGACCGGAATGATCGTTGGCGCGATCATCGAATACTTGATTGTTAGGCCACTCTATAAACGCCCTCTGGATGCCATCCTGGCAACCTGGGGGCTGGGCATCGTGATCGGTCAGCTGATCATTCTCGCCTTTGGCCGGGACGTGAAGTTTGCAGACGTGCCCCTGACAGGAACCTGGTCGCTGGGTGGAACGGATTACTCTGCCTATCGATTGCTGCTGATTCCCTTGGCACTCGGCCTGTGCGCCTTACTGACGGCGCTACTCAATGGCACTCGCTTCGGTGTCAAAACCCGCGCCGTCATCATGAACGAGGAATTGGCCAGTGGCCTGGGCATCCATGCCGGGCGCATACGCTTCATTACCTTCAGCCTGGGCGCGGGCCTGGGCACATTGGCCGGGGCCTTGATCAGTCCGCTGTCGAGTATTGACCCAGGCATGGGGATTACCTGGCTGGTTTCTGCCTTCATGCTCGTCATGGTCTCCGGGCATTCGATGCCCAGCCTTATCGTGACTTGCGCGGTATTTGGTGCGTGCCAAGTTATCGTGAGCACTTATGCGAGCCCAGTACTTGGCGGACTCACGATTGCCGTGTTGGCGGCGTTGACCTTGCGTATTCGTCCAAAGGGGTTCGCACATGACTAACACTATGTTGCAGGCGGCGAACACCCGATCTACGCGGGCCAGTCGTCAGGGAGCATGGGGTCGTTCGGGCGTGCTGGCTTTGATTGCCGTCGCATTGCTGATCGCCGGTCCGTGGATTTTCGACGGTTACGTGCTCAACCTGCTGATCAAGGCTTTTCTGTTTGCGATTGTGGTTATCACGGTGGATGTGCTGTGGGGCTATACCGGCTATCTCACCTTCGGGCAGTCGGCGTTTTTTGGTATTGGTGCGTATGCCGCAGGCTTGGTTTTTACTCACTTTGGCCTGTCGCCTGGCTCCATTGCTATCGCCATCGGGCTCGCGATTGTCGTCCCGATGGTGGTTGCAGGGCTGGTGGGGTGGCTGTCCTTCTACCGGGGCGCCTCGCCGTTTTTTGCCACGGTTATCTCGCTGGTGTTGCCCATCGTAATGACCCAGTTGCTGCTGTCCGGTGGGGAGTGGACGGGCTCCAGTTCAGGCCTGACCGGCTATGACACCTTCGACTTGTCGCTCAATGCCTGGTACTGGATCGCCGGGAGTGGTGTGGCGCTGATAGGGCTTTTCGCCTGGCTGTTCGTGCGCAGTGATGCCGGGCGTGTGCTGGCGTCGATACGTGACAACGAGTCCAGATGTGCGTACCTGGGGATCAACGTCCCGAACATCAAAATCCTTCTGCTGATCGCCACTGCGGCGATTACAGGGATCGCAGGTTTTGGCTACGGCGCTTTCAGTGGCGTGGTGGCGCCCGAGTTGTCCGGTTTCGTCTTGGGTACCGAGCTGATCATCTGGGTTGCGCTGGGTGGACGCGGCACGTTGTGGGGGCCCATGGCGGGGGCGATTCTGATTAACGTTGCCACGGCCTATCTCGGCAGCCGCATGCCGTTTCTGTGGCAACTGATTCTCGGCCTGTCCTTTGTGCTGGTGATCGTCTTGCTACCGCAGGGGATCGTCCCGGCCCTGCTCAAGCCCCTCGGGTTCGGCACACGTTCGCGGCGAGTACCGGCGCTGGTTGAGCGTGCAGGGAAAGCGGTTCCCGAATCGGATGATGTGCCTGCGCTTGTAATGGCGGACGTCACCAAGCGTTATGGTTCGCTCAAGGTTTTGCAGGGGATCGAATTCAAGGCCGAGGCCGGTGATCTGGTTGGACTGATCGGCCCCAATGGTGCCGGTAAAACAACACTGATGCGGTGCATGAGCGACGGGGCTGAGCGTACATCCGGGACGGTGCATTTGTGCGGTAACGATATCCGTCGGCTTCCGGCAGAGGCCTGTGTTCGTTTTGGTCTCGGGCGCAAATTCCAGAATGCCAATATTTTCGAATCCCTGACCGTCGCCGAGTGTCTGCGTATGGCCGGAACCCTTCACGAACGACCCTTGTTTTTCACTCGGGCGGATACGTTGGCCTTGCCATCCTATGCCTTGGACGTTCTGCGGGTTACCGGGTTGGATAGCATGCTGGACGTGGTCGCTCGAGACTTGTCGCACGGTGAACAGCAAGCGCTGGAGCTGGCCATGGTGCTGGCCCTGGAACCTCGCATCGTGCTGCTAGACGAGCCTACTGCTGGGCTGACAAAGACCGAGCGCACGCAAATCGGTGTGGTGCTTTCCATGCTCGCAAACCGCTACAAGTTGTGCTGCCTGCTGGTTGAACACGATCTGGATTTTGTGGAACAGATCGCTACCCGAATCGTGGTATTACACCAAGGGACGATGGTCATGCAGGGCACTTTCGAAGAAGTCGTCAATTCGGATTTGGTCAAGACGATTTATGCCGGATCTGCACTTGCTCCACAGGAGGTCGTATGAACGGTGCCACATTGGAACTGAATTCAGTCACGAGCGGTTACAGGGCGTCCGTCGTCCTACGGGATATGTCGTTCAAAGTCGCGGCCGGCGAAGCGGTCGCATTGCTGGGCAAGAACGGCATGGGCAAGACGACGTTGCTCAAGACCATCATGGGGTACCTGCCCAAGAAACAAGGCACTGTTCAAGTCAACGCCTGTGACATTACCCGACTGTCGCCTCATCGAGTCGCACAAGTAGGTATTGCTTATGCGGCTCAGGAAAAAGCGCTTTTCACCGAACTGAGCATCCGGGACAACCTGCGTATGGGGCTCGAGAAAGACGCGTTGTTCGATGAGCGTTTCGCTGCCATAGAATCCGTGTTCCCGGTGTTCAAGGACCGTCTGAAGCAATACGCCGGTACGCTGTCGGGAGGCGAGCAAAAAATGCTGCTGGTGGCGCGTGCGTTAATGATGCGCCCCTCCCTCATTCTGCTGGACGAGATCACTGAAGGCTTGCAGCCCTCAGTGATTGACCGGATCGCTGTCGCACTGGTGCACGAGCGGCAACTCCACGGCACGACCCTGCTGCTTATCGAGCAAAATGTGCCGTTCGCATTGAAGGTGGCGGATCGATACCTGGTGCTTAAACAAGGCGAGATCGAAGAGGAGGGCGACGCCCGCGCGCCGGGAGCTACCGAAGCCATTTTCAACCATCTGAGGGTGTGACGCTTATGGCCCTGTCCAGCTCTGACGACCTTCCGTTGTGCCTGTTCATCGCAACAGGCGGAACAATTGCCATGCGCGTTGACCCTTCGACGTCAGCCCCAATCCCTGCGTTGTCGGGCCGCGACTTGATCAAGGTCGCTCCTGACATCGCGAAGATTACGCGGCTCGAAGTCAACAACTTGTCGAATGTCCCGTCAGTTGAAATGGGGCCGCCGCGCTGGGTACAGCTGCATCAGATCATTGAAGCCGCGCTGGCCCGTCAGGATATCGCGGGTGTGCTGGTGTCGCACGGCACCGACACCCTTGAAGAGACTGCCTGGTTTCTCGACTTGACGTTGACCTCCCGCAAGCCTGTTGTGCTTATTGGTGCGCAACGCAATGCGTCCGAATCGGACTTCGACGGGCCACGCAACCTGGTGAGCGGTGCCAGGGTCTGCGTTGAGCCTGAATCTTCGGGCAAGGGCGTGATGGTGGTTCTGAACGATCAGATCAACGCCGCACGGGAAGTCAGCAAAACCCACACCAGCGACGTTGAGTCGTTCAACTCGGGCGACGCGGGTTTTCTCGGAAGAGTGGACGGCGACAAGGTCGTTTTTTATCGCTCATCCTGTCGTCGACAATACTTGTCGCTAGGGCGAGACAGTTTGCCTCGCGTTGACATCGTAGCCATGTACGCCGGTGCGGACGCCTCCTTGTTGAACGCTGCCGTGCAGGCGGGTGCCAGGGGGATCGTCATCCAAGCGCTGGGGGCGGGAAATGTGAATGCCGAGGTGTATGCGGCCATTTCACAGACCATCGACACCGGTATCACAGTGGTCGTTGCCACCCGAGTTCCCCGTGGTCGCGTCAGGCCCCTTTATGGCTTTATTGGTGGCGGCAGTACGCTGAAAGAGGCCGGCGTGATCTTCGCCAATGACCTGAGTCCGCAGAAAGCGAGGATATTATTGATGTTGGCTATCCAAAACCTCAGGTCCGCAACCGAGCTACAAGACATTTTTGATCAATAGGTAAGCGTCATGCCAAGCACCAAGACAGCAGTCACTAAAGATCAGGGATGGCCTATCGGCATCTTGTACTCGCGCTCGGGTGCTACCGGTGTCACCGAGTCCGAACACTTTTTTGGAACTGCGCTGGCGATCGAGGAAATAAACGCACTGGGTGGCGTCCTGAATCTGCCGTTGATCCCAACCGCATACGACCCCAAGGGTTCGTCGGAAGAATACCGACGCTTGACCGGCAAGTTGCTGATCGAAGATGAGATCAACGTCATTTTTGGTTGTTCCCGATCTTCCAGCCGAAAAGCGGTGCTGCCGCTCATCGAACGCCATAACGCGTTGCTCTGGTATTGCTCGTTCTATGAAGGGTTCGAATATTCACCAAACATCATTTATACCGGCGCAGTACCCAACCAGAACAGTATTCAACTCGCCGCCTACCTGTTGCAAAACAAGGGCACCCGGTTCTTTCTGGTGGGGGCGGACTACATCTATCCGCGTGAATCCAATCGCATCATGAGGGACGTCGTTGAACAATACGGCGGTGAAATTGTGGATGAGGTCTACCTGCCCATCGAAGCAGACGCGGAGCAACTCAAGGATGTTTTGAATGAAGTCCGCGAAGCCCAGCCGGATGTCGTTTTCTCGACTCTGGTCGGGCAGTCGGCCCGGTCTTTTTATCAGCTATATGGTGAGCATGGGCTTGATCCGAAAAAAATGCCCATTGCCAGCCTTTCAATGACCGAAGAAGAAATTCGCCTGATCGGGCCGCAACTGTGTGAAGGCCACATCACAGCCGCCACCTATTTCGGTTCGCTGCGCAACGACAGTAATCAACGGTTCATTGAGCTTTGGCGCACACGCTTCGGTGATCGGCCAACCAGCACCTGGTCGGAAATGGCCTATTCCCAGGTTCACCTGTTTGCGCGTGCCTTGGAGCGAGCTGGTAGTCTGGACAGGCGCAAATTAGTCGACGCCGTGCACAAGGTGAAGTTCGCTTCTCCAGAAGGGCCGATCGCTATTGATGCCGAAAACAACCATTGTGCCCTGACTCCCCGAATCGGCATGTGCCGCAGCGATGGGCAATTCGACGTCGTATGGGAAGGTTCGGGGCCGGTCAAACCCGATCCTTACCTCTCCACTTTCGGCTTCTCTGAGTTTTGGTTGAGGTGACGCCATGAGTTCCAGCCTTCGCCGTCTCTATGAAGATTTGCGCAGTATCTGCGTTGCGTTTGTTTATCCCCCTGGGGATGATCGCGATATTGTCATGCAGCAGCTGAAAAGAATTGGCTGTCGGGTGAAGGTCGTCTGGCCATTCCCTTCAGAGCCACCAACGGACGTTGACGTCATTCTCTTTCAGATTACGCAGGAGCTGGAAGGCAACAAGATCTGGTCGGGCGCCTCTGTCAACGCGGCACTCATCGCGCTTTCCGACTACGAAAGCCCGACCATCTTGAAGTTGTTGCTCGATACGCGCGCTCACGGGGTGATTTCAAAACCGTTTCGATCTTCCGGAATTCTTAGCACGCTGGTACTGGCCAGAGCCTCGTACAGCTATCAGGAACGCTTGCAGGGGAAGATCGACAAACTGGAGTTGACCATAAAGTCTCGTCGACAGATCGAAAAAGCCATTCGTGTGTTGGTCGAACGTCAAAGCCTGACCGAAACTCAGGCTTACGAACACATGAGATCGCGGGCAACCAGGTTGCATGTAACCGTCGCCGAAGTGTCCGGGATGATCATCGAAGCCCATGAGGCCATGGAACGGCTTGGCTTGAAACCTTAATGTGGAGGCCCACGTTATCGGGATCGTTTTGGATGACACCTCGGTGGTTATCAACGTTGGATTAAGAAGGGCTACAGTGGCGGCAAGGAGGTGGCATTGCCAATGCCCGAGCCGATCAGGAGCACGGCTATCCAGGTCGTGGCGCCGTATCGCCGCTCATTGCCGTAGCGTGGTATTACGCAGATAACGTGCCGGTGAGGTGCCCAAGGTCTTGCGAAACATGGTGATGAACGAGCTGACTGACTCGTAGCCGAGCGCTTCAGCGGTTCTCTGCACCGACTGCCCCTCGGCCAGGCTTTGCAACGCGACGATGATCTGCCATTGCTTGCGCCATTGACCGAAAGTAAGCCCGGTTTCGCTTTTTATCAGGCGGGCCAGCGAGCGTTCGCTCATGGCCACATGCCGTGCCCAACTGGCCATGGTGGCGCGGTTGGAAGGCTCTTGCGCCAGCGCCCGGGCGATTGTGCGAAGTTGGGTTGAGGCGGGCAAAGGCAGGTAAAGCTGTTCCGTGGGCGCCAGTTCGAGTTCTTCGAGCAGCACGTGGGCCAGCCGTGCCAGGCGCGAATGGGTGGGGTAATCCTGGACCTGGCCACTCAAGTGGAGGATGAGTTCCAGGATCAGTGGCGACAGCGCCAGCGTACAGCAGCGATCTGGCAGCGACGCGGCGCCGGGTTCCACGAATAAAAAACAGACCTGCCCGTTGGCCGTGACGCGGTTGCTATGGGCGACCCCTCCCGGAATCCAGACGCCGAACCCTGACGGGACCATCCACACGCCATCTTCCACCGTACACACAATGCCCCCGCAATAAGCCACGACCAGTTGCCCCTTGCGATGTTTGTGTTCGGTGGACTCACTGTCGTTGCGCTGGGTTTCCAGCATCAGTGCTACGGCAGGTTGCGACAGGTTGTCGTACTCAAATCGGTCGACGTGGAAACGGTGGATTTCGGCCATGGCGTGTCGTCGGCGCTTGTCTGAATTTGATTATATTTTGGCAGTGTACTCAATATCGGCAGTAGTGGTCGTCCCTTAGCATCATCACCAAGCCCCTTCAGTACGCGGGCGAATCCTAGTCCCCCCTCCGAATCCCGGTGCTTGCCATGCTTAGCGAAATCTCCATTGCCAACCTCTACGTCCCCCCCTTGTTGATCTACCTGGGGGCGTCGGTCTTGGCCTACAAACTCATCGAGCGCCTGGCCCGGCGTTGGCTGGACGAGACGTGGCACCCGGCGCTGGCGCGTTTTTTTGTCTCGCTTATCGTCGTGTCGGCGATGGTCGTCAATTGCTGAGTGAGGCCGGCCATGTCTATCGTCAAAATCCTCAAACCTGCCGCCACCCTGGGGCTTGGCGTGCTGGCCCTGCTGTTCTGTCTGCAGCTTTGGCGGGCTTATGTCTTGGCGCCCTGGACGCGGGACGGACGGGTGAGCGCGCAGGTCATCCGTATTGCACCAGAGGTTTGCGGCCAAATTGATCAGTTGCTGGTCAGCGACAACCAATGGGTCGCCAAGGGCGATTTGCTGTATCGCATCGATGCGCGTGCTTATCGATTGGTCCTGCAACAGCGTGAGGCGGAGTTCGCTGAGGCGCGCAGTGTGTTCGAGCAGCGCAGCGCACAATTCAAGCGGCGATCCCAATTGGCCGACGCCATCGCCCGGGAAGAGATTGACAACGCGGCGCGTGACTTGACTGTGGCCCAGGCGCGCCTGGACGCGGCACGCAGCCAGTTAGCCCAGGCGCAGCTCGACCTGGACCGCACGACGATACGTTCGCCGGTGGACGGCTACGTCACTCAACTGCGGCTGCAGCCCGGTGACTACGCGGAGGCTGGCCATACCAACCTATTTGTGGTCGATGGCCATAGTTTCTGGATCACGGGTTATTTTGAAGAGACCAAACTGCCCGGTGTGCGCATCGGCGCGCCGGTGTCGATCAAGCTGATGGGGTTTGCCCCGCTGCTGGATGGGCATGTGGCAAGCATGGGCAGGGGAATCGCCGATGCCAATGAATTGCGCAACGACAGCGGTTTGCCTCAGGTGAGCCCGACCTTCAGTTGGATTCGGTTGGCACAGCGCGTACCCGTGCGCATCGAGTTGGACAGGGTCCCGGACGGGGTGGAGTTGTCAGCGGGCATGACCGCCAGTGTCGAAGTGACGCAGCCGAATGCCGCGCCGCGCTGGCGACTCACCCAATGGCTGCAGGCGTTCCTGTGATGACTCGCCTGTCGACACGCCTGTTCGCGTTCATCCCCTTGCCCTGGACGCCCGCCAGTTTCTCTTACGTGTTGCGTAGTGTCTTGGCGGCGGGGCTGGCGCTGTGGCTCGGCTTCCAACTGCATCTGGAGTCGCCGTTCTCGGGGGCATCCACTGTGTTGCTGCTGGTGCAGCCCATCCAAGGGGCGGTGCTGGGAAAAGGCTTCTACCGGATGGTGGGAACCCTGGTAGGCCTGGTGGCGGCTTTCGTGCTGACAGGGTTGTTCGCTCAACAGATGCTGCTGTTCATACTCGGCATCGGTATGTGGCTGGGCCTGTGCGTCAGTGCAATGAGCGTCTTGCGCCATTACCAAGCTACGGCGGCAGTGGTGGCGGGTTATACGGTCTGTCTGGCATTGGGGCCTGCCATCGTCGCGCCTGAACAGGCCTTCGATCACCTCATCACTCGCGGCACGGCGGTGGCGCTCGGGGTGCTGAGCTTGAGCCTGGTGGTAACGCTGTTCAGTTCCAAGACGATGGAGAAGAAGCTTCGAAACTCGCTGGTCGATGTCTGTGTCCGCAGTTCTCGGCTGCTCGCAGCGAGGCTCTCGGGCGAGCAGTCCGCGGAGCTGGCGACGCAACGCCACCCGCTAGTCATGGATATCGGTAAGGTGAACGACCAATTGGGAATAGGGCGGGGTGAATCGTCGCGGATTCGCTCCCGGCAGTTGGCGATTCAGGCCGGCCTGGCGCATTTGCAATCCGCTGTACTCGATGCGCACAGCGACGACGATCCATACCCCGGGATCGACCCCACGTTGCTCGCGCGGATAAGCACGGCATTGCGGCAACTGGGTGAACGGATGAACGACACCCACTGGGACTTTCTCGCCGCCGCCGATAGGGTGGGGCAACTGCGTAGCCTGGTGAATGATTTCGCTGACTCAAACCACCACTCGCGGTTGCTCAGCGAACGCTTGGACGAACAACTGACGGATCTGGGCGAGGCCTTGCTGAACTTCGCCAGCCTCGACCACGCTCGCCGCGAGCAGGTACGTACCGTGGTGTATCCGCGCAATTACGCTGATGCGGCGCGAAACGGCATCAGGGCACTGCTCGCCACGTTGGCCGCGGGTGCGGTCTGGTATCTCAGCGGTTGGGATCAAGGGCCCGCGCTACTGGCGGTCCTGGGTCCTTGCTGCACACTGCTGGCGCCGGCCCCCGCGCCTGCCCAAGGCCTCGCCAGTTTTATTCGGGGCACGTTCTACGCCATTTTGGCGGCAGCGCTGTGCAAATTCCTGCTGATGCCACAGATCAACGGCTTCCCTTTGTTATTCCTGTTACTGGCTGCGTTCTGGTCGTTCGGGATCCATGCGACGAGCCAACCGCGCTATGCCCTGCAAGGGATTGCCTACCTCATCGGGTTCAATACCTTGGTGAGCACCGGCGATACCGCTTCCTACAATTTCGTCGATTTCGCGAACCAGGCGCTGGCCTGGATCGTGGCAATGCTTGTCTGTCGATTAGCGTTCCAGGTCTTGCCGAAGGATCCCGCTAAACATGTTCGGGCATTGAAACACTCGCTCCACAAGGACACACGCCGGCTACTTCGCCGTGGAAGCCATATCAATCACCCGAAATGGCAAGCGAAACAACAATCCCGGCTAGTCGCGTTGAAAAGTTTGCTTGGCGCTGACAGCCCGCAGGATTACCAAGCGGGTTATTTGTCGTTGCAATTGAGTAAACAATTGAGCCGGCTACAGCGTAACGCGAGCGGCATCGATCCTGAATCGCCCGTCGCCCAATGCGCACAAACCGGCGCCCGACGGATTGCTCGATATGCTCATCATCCGGCGATCGGTGCCGTCCATGCCCGGCGCACATCAAGGTCGATGAGCAGACTCGGCGCACATCATCTAGCAATCTGTTACCAGGACTTGGCTGGGCTGTTGGAGCAATACGCGAGCGTTGCGCGTTCCCCTTATTGAGTCAGAACCGCAATCGGAAGGCGGAACGCGCGCAGTAAATGAAAAAAGAGGCCTTGGCCTCTTTTTTCATTCTGCGATTTCAGTGCATTGATCCAATGCTGGACGAATCCTTACCACCTGAAATTAACGGAGGTCACCAACTCGCGCTCGTCACCGTAGCGGCAGATGGCAAATTCACAGTAGGTGTACTTTTTATTCGTCACGTTGTTTGCGTTGAGGGCCACGTCCCAGTTCTTGTCGATCTGGTAGCTGGCCATGGCATCGAACAGGGTATAGGCCGGCATCTGCGAATCGATACCCGAGGCCTGGGTCGTTCCCTGATAGCGAGCACCACCACCGACCTTCAACTGCGGCAAGCCGAGCAGGGCGAAGTTGTAGTCGGCCCATAGGGCGGCTTGATGGTAGGGCGTGTCTTCGCTGCGCTGGCCTACTTCGCTCTGGATCGCACTTTTGGTAATGCGTGCATCGGTGTAGGCGTAAGTCGCAATGACAGTCAGTTGAGGCGTGACGTCCGTCTTGGCTTCCAGTTCCAGGCCGCGGGAGCGTTGTTCGCCAATTTGTGAGGCATTGCCGCCGAGGTCAAACTTCAATACGTTTTCTTGGGTCAGTTCATAAACCGCCGCACTCAACAGCGTGTTGCTGCCTGGGGGTTGGTAGCGAATGCCGATTTCGTACTGCTTGCCTTCGGTGGGGTCGAAGGTCTGGCCAGGTGCTTCGGACACCGCGACGGGAAAGAATGATTCGCTGTAGCTGATGTACGGCGCCAGGCCGTTATCCGCCTGGTACACAAGGCCCGCACGCCAGGTGGTGGCTTCGTTGTCCTGGTTGAGCTTCTGGCCCGTGGCAAAACCCCTTTGATCCTGGTCGGCCCAGTCATGTCGGCCACCGAGCAACAGCAACCAGTGGTCGTCGAACTTGATCTGGTCTTGCAGGTAGATGCCTGTCTGCAGGGTGTCGATCTGCGAACCGCGATCACGACTTGGATCTTTGTTCACAACCACCGGCTGCCCGTAGTTGTAGTCACCGATATTGATAGAGGACGTGTTGGCCCGGAAGTTATGCGAATCGTACGAGGCATCGTACGTATCGGCGCCCACCAGGAAAGTGTTCTCCACCCCCCCGATGTTCCAACGCGTTTCGATATTGGTGTCGCTGGCCAGGGCCCTGGAGCGTTCACGCCGATCGCTGTATTGCCGGCGCAGGATACCGGTAGTGGCGGCGGCATTGATGGCCGCGGCGCTGGTCTGGGCCTGCAGGTATTTCCATTTCACATCCGCTTCGTAATAACGCAGTTTGTTGCTGATGCGGGTGTGTTCGTCGAAACGGTGTTCGAACTCGTAGCCGATGGCGGACATCTCGCCATTCATATCGTCGTAGTCAGGCTCGCCGATGAAATCGTGGCGACCGATGGTGAACGGCCCGTTGCCGACACCCTTGACGAGTTGGTAGGGCAGAGGGGCGGAGAAGCGGGTGTCACTTTTTTGATAGAAAGACAGCAAGGTCAGCGACGTATCCTCGTCGGGGCGCCAGGTCAGGGCCGGGGCGATGTAGGTCTTGTCGTCGTTGATGTGGTCCTGTTGGGTGTCACTGTCACGCTGGAGCAGGGTCAGGCGATAGCTGAGGGTCTCGCTGTCGCCCAGGGGGCCGCTGAAGTCCGCGGTCAGTTGCTTGCGATCGTGATTGCCATATTGCAGGCCCAACTCGTGCAACGGTGTCTCGGTCGGGCGCTTGCTGACGCCGTTGACGAAGCCACCCGGTGAAAGCTGCCCGTACAGGACCGAGGCCGCGCCGCGAATCACTTCCACGCGCTCCATGCCGTAGGGTTCCTGGACGCCGTCGTAGGAGTTGTTTTGCAGGCGCAGGCCGTCGCGCAGCGAGCCGCCGGTGGCCGATTCCACGTCGAAACCACGAATGCGGAACCGGTCGGACGTGCGGTTGAAGCTGCTTGGCTGGCTGGTGAAACCCGGTGTGTAGCTCAGGGCGTCAGCCATGGTGTCCGATTTGCGATCGCGCATTTCATCGGCGGTCACCACGGACAACGACTGTGGGGTTTCAGTAATGGCCGCGTTGGTTTTGGTGGCACTGGTATTGCGCAAGGCGACTTTGCCGGCGAGTGGGCCTGTCGGGTTTTCAACGGCGGCGGCATTGATATTGATTTCGCCCAGTTGAACCGCTGTGCCCTTTTCGGGGTTCTCATCCTGTGCGGCAATCGCCTGCGCTGAAAAAATGCTCCCCAAAGCCAGCGCGAGGGTGCTCAAGTGAAAGGCTGGATGACGTGCGCCGTAACGTTTTTCGCTGCCAACTGTTGTTTTTTTTCCGAGCATCGAGGAAGTCCTTGAGTTTACAGTGTGCTCTTGGGGAGCTGTATGCCCTGATTCTGTTCTACCAGGCAGACCTTCAGGGTAGGTGTCTACTGGCCACATGTTAGCTGTAAATGATAAGGGTTTGCATTAGTATTGTCAGGCTTGTAGGCAATTATTTTAGTTTCGACATATCCTGTCGCCCACTTAATGGCCCCCTGGCTGAGGTCCTGTCGTGTCACAGGACGAAAAATGCCACGGGGCATCCTCGATAACCCATTCGGTCAGGCCTTTTTGGGCATGGAGGGACAATCATGCTGAAAGCCACCGATGTGCGGCTGAGCTATGGCGAACAGCAGATTCTCAATGGTGTCAGCCTGGATATTCCTGAAGGTTGTTTCACCGCGTTGATCGGGGCCAATGGCTGCGGCAAGACCACGTTATTGAACGTGCTGGCACACATGCTGCGACCGAGCGCTGGCAGCGTGCAGCTGTCGGGAAAACCCTTGGGGCAACATTCGCGTCGAGCGCTGGCACAACAAATGGCGTTGTTACCCCAGCGCACCACATCGCCTGCCGGCATGAGTGTGCGAGAGCTGGTGATGCAGGGCCGCTTTCCCTGGCAGAGCTGGTGGCGCCAATGGTCGGAGCAGGATCAACAGGCCATTGACCGCGCCATTGACCTGGCGGGTATCGGTCCTTTGCTGGATCGTTCGTTGGCCACCTTGTCGGGTGGACAGTTGCAGCGCTGCTGGATCGCCATGACCCTGGCCCAGGATACCCCGGTGATCCTACTGGATGAGCCAACGACGTTTCTGGACATTGCCCATCAGATCACGCTGCTTGAATTGCTGGTGGATCTGCGTGACCAAGGCAAAACCATCGTGGCGGTCCTTCACGATCTGAACCAGGCCGCGCGTTACGCCGACCATCTGGTGATGATGCGCGAAGGGCGTTTGCTCGCCCAGGGTGCGCCGGCCGCAGTCTTCACGCGGGAAAATCTCAAGGCAGTGTTCGATCTGGATGCGCACATCATCACCGACCCTTATTCCGGTGATCCGTTGTGCGTGCCCCAGACGAATCGAAGCCAGCCGCTGGCCGTACGGGAGGCGATGTGAATCACGGTTTGCGCTTGCCGGTCTGGTTGGGTTTGTTGGTGGCGATTGCCCTGACGGCGCTGCTTCATCTGGCCGTCGGCGCAAAGGACATACCCTGGCAGGAGGCTTGGCAGGCCTTGGTCGCCTATGCGCCAGGCAATCCCGACCAGAGTGTCATTCGTGGCAGCCGCTTGCCACGCCTGCTGGTCGCGATGCTGGTGGGCGCCAGCCTGGGGCTCGCCGGGGTGATCATGCAGGCGGTGGGCGATAACCCGCTGGCCGATCCGGGCATTCTCGGTATCAACAGCGGTGCGGCATTGTTCGTCGTGTTCGGCTTGCTGGTAGTGCCGGGCAACGATATGTCGATGATTCCCTTGTTCGCGTTCGCGGGCGCATTGGTGGCTTCCATCGGTGTCCTGATGTTGGCGGGGCGGGGGCACAACCCGATTCGACTGACATTGTCCGGGGCGATGATCGCGGCGCTGTTCAGTGCGATCACCTCGATCCTGCTGCTGCTCGATCAGCAGGGGCTCGACAGTCTGCGTCGCTGGCTGACCGGCTCCATCGGCGTGACCGGGGGGGCGATGCAGGCCTGGGTCTGGCCCTACGTCCTGCTGGGCATGTGCCTGTGCCTGGTGAATGTCCGCGCTTTGAATGCCCATCGCCTGGGGCCTCAGGCGGCGGCCGGCATGGGTGTCAACCTGTTGAAGATGCGTGTGCTCGGCCTGGCCTCGGTGGTGCTGTTGTCCGGGGGCGCAGTGGCCTTGGCCGGGCCCATTGGGTTCGTCGGCCTGGTGGTGCCGCATGCGGCGCGGTTATTGTTTGGCGATGACTACCGCCGCCTGTTATTGGCCGCCCCTTTGCTGGGGGCGTTGCTGCTGATTCTGGCGGATATCGCGGCAAGGACCGTGGTGCGCCCATTCGAGCTCAACACCGGCATCGTGACCGCTCTGATCGGCGGCCCCATTTTTGTCGTGCTGGTCTTGAGGAAGGTCCGATGATGCGAGCTGGATTGACCTTGCCCCGGACCTATCCGTTGCTGCCCTGGGTGGCTCGACCAATCGACTTGATCTCGGTGCTGGCGCTGATGGCTGCCGTTATTGCATTAGCCTCGTATGCACTGACCGTCGGCAGTTATTCATTGGACGTTGCCCAGGCATGGCAAGCGTTGCTGGCACCTGAGCAGGTCAGTTCGACGACGCGCAATCTGCTCTGGGAGCTGCGGTTGCCCCGTGTCTTGCTGGCGATCCTGGCTGGCGCCGCCATGTCCCTGGCCGGTCTGTTGATGCAGTCGTTGACTCGTAACCCCCTGGCAGCGCCGGGCCTGGTGGGCGTGGAGTCGGGTGCGAGTGTCACCATGTTGCTGATCATCGTGCTCTGGCCGACGCTGCTTCCCCTGGAGTTCTACCCATTGGCGGCGCTCGCCGGCGGGTTGGCGGTGGCTTTCTTCGTCGCGCTGCTGTCCTGGCGCCAGGGTATCTCGCCGTTGCGCCTGATCCTGGTGGGCGTGGGGCTTACCGCCATGCTCAGCGCGGTGGCCGATCTGCTGATCACGTACGGCAACATCGATCAGGTAGAGTCGGCCCTGATGTGGCTTGGCGGCAGTCTGCACCGGGCCGGCTGGGCCCAGGTCCACAGCCTGGGCGTTTGGCTGGTGCTGGCGGGAGGGCCGTTGCTGTTTTGTCATCGCCAGTTGAACCTGTTGCAGTTGGGCGAAAAAGTCGCCCTCAGCCGTGGTCTGAATGTCACAGGGGTCATGATTTCCTTGCTGCTGTGCAGTGTCATGTTGACGGCGGCCGCGGTGGCCAATGTGGGCACCATGACCTTTGTCGGGCTGGTGGCGCCGCACCTGGCGCGACAGATGGCCGGTGACCGTCACGGCGCGTTGATCCCCTTGTCGGCCTTGGTGGGCGCACTGTTGGTGCTGGCCGGCGACACCCTGGGGAGGGGGCTTTTCCCGCCTTTGCAGTTGCCTGCGGGGCTGGTTGTCGCAATCATCGGCGCGCCTTATCTGATTGTTTTGTTGGCGCGTCAGCGCAGTCGCTGAAAACACGGCGACGTTCATTGAATTGTCTGGAGGTAAACGCGTGCGGGAACGGGTGAAGGTTTTTTTTCGAGGTGTGGCCGGCATGCTGTGCGTGCCGTTGGCATTGCTGGCTGCACAGGCCAGCGCCGCTGAAACCAAAATATTCGAGAACAGTTTTGGTCGAGTCGAGGTTCCCGTAGCCCCGCACTGCATCGTGTCTTTGCATGACTTCAGTCTGACGACCCAATTGCTCGAGCTGGGGGTCAAGCCTTGTGGTTCGACGGGGAGAAAGAAGCTGTTCTCGGATGTGCTGTTTCGCGGAACGCAGGAGCGATTCAATGTGTCGGGTATCCAGTACATCGGCTCGCACCAATCGCCCGACCTGGAGGCTATCGCGGCCTTGAAGCCTGACTTGATCGTGGGGTTGTCGTATCACGCCGACATCAAGGAAAAGCTCAGCAAGATCGCCCCGGTCGTGCTGTTGCCTGCCCGGGAAAGCGACATCAAGACCTACGCCAAGGAGCTCGCCGAGCTGGTTGGCAAGCAGCAGCGCTATGAAGAGATGCTCAACGAGTATCAATGGGTCGTCAGTGAGTTCAAGAAGCGTGTGAAAGATCCTTCGCGCATTACCGTCACGACGTTGGAGGTCTACAGCGATGGCTTTCAGCTGATCGGTCGCGGCGGCATGGACGACGTCATCGCCGATTTTGGCCTGGGGCGTGTCGCCGCGTACCGCGAGGCGCGGCAGAACGTGCCTTACAGCCTGGAACGAATCGGCGACTTCGACAGTGATTTCATTATCGATACCTATGAAGAACTGCTCGACTCGGAGGCCAGCACAGCGGCGTTTCGCCAGTCTCCCCAGTGGCAGAATCTGTTTGCAGTGAAGAACCGCCAGTTCCTGTACCTCAACCGCAGCCGCTATGCCGATACGATGCAAGGTCTGCTGGGTTCTGCCTATTTGCTGATGTCCCATATCGCTGAGCGGGAGAGCGTGCTGCAAGGCAAATGAACGAATCATTTGCGATACAAACGACATTAATGACAATGATTCTCTATTGCGGTTGTTAGTCGTTTGTATTAGTTTGTGCTCTCGAAAAATACGCTGATTGGAATGGCGGGAGGGCTTTTATGGAAAGCGGTTTGGTGCGTGCACAGGTTCAATCCATGGATGATGCACCGGGTAACGAGCAGAACCTGCCGTTCATATTCCAGGCTCCGATTGTCGGCGATGCCTGGCAAGCCAGCCGAGCGCAGATCCTGCAGGCAGTGGAATCAGAGTTACCTCGTGCCGGTGGTATCTTGTTCCGTGGTTTTGCGTTCAAGGGTGAAGCGGACTTCGAGGCGTTTGCCCGCAGCTTCGGTCATGAGCTGCTGACCTACGACTATGCCTCCACCCCGCGCACCAAGCTCAACAACCGGGTATACACCTCCACCGAGTACCCGGCCCATCAGGTTATCCCGCTGCACAACGAGCAGTCCTATTCGCTGAATTGGCCGATGAAGATCTGGTTTCATTGCGTGCAAGCCTCGCCGGTCGGCGGTGAAACACCCATTGCCGATAGCCGCCTTGTTTACCGACAAATCGACCCCGCTATCCGTCAGCGCTTTGCCGAGAAGCGCCTGATGTATGTGCGCAATTATGGCAATGGCCTGGACTTGCCCTGGCAACAGGCTTTCAGCACCGAGGACCGTTCGCAGGTCGAGCGCTTCTGCCGCGCCAGCAACATCGAATTCCGGTGGACGGACGATGGTGAGCTTTCCACTCGCCAGGTCTGCCAGGCCGTGGCCCAGCACCCGGTGACCGGGGATTGGGTATGGTTCAATCAAGCGCATCTGTTCCATATCTCCAATCTTGCAGCGCCGGTACGCGAGACCTTGATCTCCATCGTCGGGGAGCAGGGCGTGCCGCGTAACGTGTTTTATGGCGACGGCTCGCCGATTGAACTGGAAGCGCTGGAGCACATCCGCGAAGTGCTCCAGCGCTGTCAGGTGACCTTTCCCTGGCAGGCGGGTGATGTGTTGATGCTCGACAACATGCTGGTCGCTCACGGTCGGTCCACCTTCCAGGGGACGCGCAAGGTCGTGGTCGCCATGGCGGAGCCTGCCTCGGCAAGCTGATCGCCCCCGCCTTTCAAAAAGCCGCCGCAATGGGCGGCCTGTTTCGAACAAGCACAATGAAGGACATCAAATGCTCGATCGCCTGATGCATCGCTGCTGGTTGCGTGGAGTTCGCCTATCGATAGCCGAAGGTGGCGTAATCGTTACCCACGGATCGCCAGGCGCGCTGGATGAGGAACTCAGTGCCCAGCTCCACGCACGCAACGCCGAAGTGCTGCAATGGCTGCAACGGCACCCCGACTATTTCGACGCCCGGCCACTGACGGATAACGAACAGGCCCTCTGGTTTCTTCAGCGCCTGGAGCCTGACAGCTGCGCCTACAACATTGCCTATGCCGGACGGATCAAGCCACGCTTGGCTCCCCAAGACCTGCCCGAGCGCCTGCAAGATGCCTGGACGACGGTGCAAAGGCGCTATCCGTTGTTGTGCACGCCCTACGCCGAGCGTAACGGTGAATTGCTGCAGTGGGGGCATCGCGAGCATGTCCAGCCGTTGCAGTGTGTGGCATTGCAAGACGCGGATGCGCAGACGTTGCAGCAACGTATCACTGAGTCGGCCGATCGTCCCTTCAGGTTGGAAGACGGCGACGTCAGCCGGGTCGTCCTGTTGAGCAACGCACGTGACGGCCATGTCGAGCACACCGTGCTGCTGGTGATCCATCACATCGCGGCGGATCTGGCCACGTTCTACATCGTGCTCAATGAGCTGTTCGCGCTGATCCACGATCAGCCGTTGCCCGCCGTGAATCCCGACGCCTATCGCGACTACTGCAGTGACTTGCATATTCGTAGCGAAGCGGCCGAGCCGGTAGAACTGGCGTGGTGGCAGGCACAGTTGGCCGAAGCCCCGGCCCTGGAGCTACCCACGGATTTCCCCTATGGCAGCACCCAGGCATTCAAGGGTGGGGAGTTGTCGGTCCGCTTCGACCCGTCCACGACGGCACGGTTTCGCGCCGTCGCCCGGGAATGGGGGGTGACGCCGTATGTGCTGTGGTTCTCGCTGTTCCAGCAATTTCTTGGGGTACTCTCGGGCCAGGACGATTTTGTCCTGGGAACGCCCAGTGGTTGGCGCTTGCGGCGCGAACACGTCAACCTGCCGGGGTACCTGGTCAACCCGCTGCCCATCCGCTGCCGTCTGCGTCGGGATCTGTCCAGCGGCGAGTGGGCAAGGCAGGTAGACGCCACCGTCAAGCAGGCCCTGCAACACCGCCATTATCCGTTCTCGCGCCTGGTCAAGCAGTTGGACCTACCGCGGCAAGCGGGCAGGGCGCCGCTGTTCCAGCACATGTTCACGCTGAACAAGGAACGCATTGCGCCGTTCGAGCAATACGTCGACCGCTTGCTCTCGGAGCAGCGAGGCGCGGCCCACGAATTGAACATGGTGATCATCGACGAAGAAGAAGGATTTCTTTGCCGGTGGCGTTACAGCAAGGCGTTGTATCGCCATGAAACGATCGAACGCTATCGGGACCAGTTCGTCGCCCTGGCCCTCGCGGCGATTGAGCAGCCCCAGGTGCCGTTTGCCGAACTCGATTGGTTGGCGCCCGAGCAGCAGTCCTTCCTGAAAGGGGAGGATGTGCCGGTTGCCGTGAGCAACGCCTGGCAGGCATTCACTCAACAGTGTGGGCTCAAGCCCCAGTCGATTGCCCTTCAGGATGAGCAGGGTACGCTCAGCTATGCCGAACTGGGACGTGCAGCGGTCGCCCGTGGCGAACGTTTGCAGGAGAGCTCGAGCCTTGCCGGCGAGCGCATCGCCTTGTGCCTGCCGCGCAGTCGTGAGCTGGTGATGCACATGCTCGCCACGTGGCAGTGTGGCGCGACCTACCTGGCGCTGGATCCGCAGTGGCCGTCGTCACGTTTGCAGGACATCTGTCAGGACGCCATGCCCAAGGTGTGGATCAGTGAGGGCGAGCGTCCCGAATGGCTGCCCGAGCAGGTCCGGTGGTTGGCGTTGCCGCCTGCTCCCTTGTTCAGCGAATCACCTTTGCGCGCGCCCCTGGGGGCCGATCTTGCGGCTTACGTGGTGTACACCTCAGGCTCCAGTGGCCGGCCCAAGGGCGTGAAAGTCAGCCAGGGCAACCTGATTCATTACGTGACCGGTTGCCTTGAGCGTCTGGACCTGCCGGCCGATGCGAGCCTGGCCAGCCTGGCCAGTTGTGCGACGGACCTGGGGCATACCGCCCTGTTTGGCGCACTGCTGAGCGGCCGCTGTCTGCGCCTGCTGGCCGAGGACTTGGCCTTCGATGCCGAAGAACTGGCTGCCGTACTGGCGCGCCAACCCGTTGATCTGCTGAAAATCGTGCCGTCGCACTTCAACGCCTTGTTGATCGCCAAGGACCCGCAGCGGTTGTTGCCACGGCGATGCCTAGTCGTCGGTGGCGAAGCCCTGAGTCACGACCTGGTGACACGCTTGCGCGCATTGAAAGCCGATTTGCGCATCGTCAACCACTATGGCCCCAGCGAAACCACTGTCGGGGTGTTGACCCATGAGGTCGATGCCAGTGGCGCAGCACCGTTGGGACGGCCACTGGCCAATGTCCAGGTCAGCGTGCGCGGCCCTGACGGTGCCCTGTTGCCAATAGGCGTCAGCGGCGAACTCTACATCCAGGGGGCGACGGTGGCGCTGGGTTATCTCAGTGCCAGCGACGCCGACCACGCACGCTTTGGTGAGCACGGTTATCGCAGTGGTGACCGGGTACGGCTCAATCACCAGGGACAGATGGAGTTTCTCGGTCGCCTCGATGAGCAGGTCAAGATCAGGGGCTACCGGGTGGAACCCGCCGAGGTCGCGGCACAATTGCGCGCCATGCCGCAGGTCAACGACGTCAGGGTGCTGAACTGCCCCACACCGTTGTCGGGCAATCGGCTGGTCGCCTTCCTGGTTGCGTCGCCGGCCGCGCTGGCCGATATCCAGGCCGCCTTGCAACTGCAATTGCCGGATTACATGCAACCGGCGCAATGGCATTGTCTCGACGCCTTTGCCTTGTTGCCCAACGGCAAGGTCGATCGTCAGGCGTTGTTGCGCCTGGCTGAGCAAGCGACGGCGCCATCCCATGGGGCAGGGCAGTCGAACGAACAGCCCTTGAGCAACGTGGAAGCCGCATTGCTGGACATCTGGCGAACGATGCTTGGCAACCCCGAGGTGGGGCCCGATGACAACTTCTTCGCCTTGGGCGGCGATTCCATTCTCGGCCTGCAAATCATCGCCCTGGCGCGTCAGCAACAGATTCTGATGACGCCCAAGCAACTGTTCGCCGAGCAAAATGTGCGGGCCTTGGCCCGTGTGGTGCAGACCCCACAGCGCAGCGTCGAACGGCGCCTGCTCGACATCGCCCGGGAGATTCTCAATAACCCGGACCTGCGAGTCGATGACAATTTCTTCGCGGTCGGCGGTGACTCGATTCTGAGTCTGCAGATCATCGCCCGGGCCAAACAGCAGGGCCTGCAGCTCAAGCCCAAACAGATCTTCGAATCTCCCACCGTGCGGGGTTGGGCCGAGCAGGCGGTGGACCTTGGCGCGGCGAATGAGCGGCCCGCCAGCGACGCGCCCGAGCCCACCTCGGCGTTTGCCTTGACGCCCATCCAGGATTGGTTTTTTGCCCAACGACAGAACCTGGCCGAACACTGGAACCAGTCATTGTTACTGGCCCTGGACGAGCCACTGGATCAGGAACGGTTTACCCAGGCCCTGGCCGTGTTGCTGGAGCGTCATGCCAGCCTGCGCCTGACCTTTGAAGCGTCCTCGCAAGGTTGGCAGCAACGCTATCAAGGCTTTTCCCAGGATCAGGTCAACGCGCTGTTCCGGGTGGAGGAAGCCCCCTTGACCGAAACCCTGCTGCAACGTTCGCAGCAAGGCTGGAACCTGGCCCAGGCACCCTTGATCCGCTGGGTGTATTTCACCCAAAGCCGGGAGTTGCTCTGCACGGCCCATCACCTGTTGGTCGATGCGGTGTCCTGGCAGGTTCTGCTGCACGAGCTGGAAAGCCTGTATGTGCAACCGGACGCGGTGTTGCCCGCCGTCACGGCAGGTTTCCATGTGTGGAGCGAGGCTTTGCAGCGCCACCGTGGTGAACCTGAGGTGCTGGCCCAGGTGGATTACTGGCGCGACCAATTGGCCGCTGAGGGCAGCGTGCCTGAACAGGTCAGTGTGTACGGTGAGAGCCGGACGCTGGAGGCGCAACTGTCGGTCGAGCAGACCCAGTTGTTGTTGGGCGATTGCCACGTGGCCTACGGCACTCAAGTCCAGGACCTGTTGGTGGCAGCCCTGGCCGGGACCATTGGACAGTGGCAGGGACGCGAACGCGTCACCCTGGAACTGGAAAGCCACGGTCGCAGCGGCTGGGAGCAAGGTCCCGATCTGTCCCGTTCGATCGGTTGGCACACCAGCCGCTATCCGTTGGCCATCGACACCTCATGGGACCCTGAGCACTCGATCATCGCGGCCAAGGAGGCCCTGCGCCGCCTACCTGAACAAGGCCTGGGTTATGGACTGCTGCGCCTCGACCCGGCCAACGGCCTGGGAGCGGCCTCGCTGTTGACCTTCAACTACCTGGGGCGCGTTGACCAGTGGCTCGAAGCCTCCAGCCTGTGGCGATTGGCCCGGCCGATCTGCCCAGGCATGCGCGCTGACAGCACCCGCCGCACGCACCTGCTGGATGTCACCGCGCTGGTGAACGAAGGGCGGCTGCACATCGAATGGCGCTATGACCCGCAGATCCACGAGCCCGCGTTGGTCGGCGAATTGGCCCGGCAGTTCCAGCAGCGCATCGCTGCCTTGCTGGAGCACTGCCTGGCGCCCACGGTGGGTCGCGCCACGGCTTCGGACTTCGCTGACTCCGGCTTGTCCGACGATGAATTCCTGGGGCTGCTCGAACAACTCGAGCAGTGATTAACCCTGCGTCCCCATACATACAGGTTCGGATACCGTCAGCATGAACGACAAGGTCAAAGCACTTTCGCGCAACATCGAAGCGATTTATCCGCTGGCTCCCATGCAGCAGGGACTGCTGTTCCACAGCCTGCTGCACCCGGGCAAGGGTATGTACCTGTTGCAATACCGTCATGTCATGGTCATGCCGAACCTCGATCTGGCGGCTTTCCGTCAGGCCTGGGCGCAGGTGGTGGAGCGCCATGAGTTGCTGCGCACCTCCTTTGTCTGGAAGCAGCAGAAGCGCCCGATGCAGGTCGTGCACAAACAGGTCGAACTGCCGATTACCTATGAAGACTGGTCGCATCTAGGCGAAGGCGAGCAACAGGAACGCCTGGAGGCCTTGCTCAGTGAAGAACGGGCCCAGGGACTGGATTTCACCAAGGCGCCCCTGATGCGGGTCAGGCTGTACAAGCTGGCGCCCGACACTTACCAGTTCGTGCGCAGCTATCACCACATCCTGATGGACGCCTGGTGCTTCTCGATCATCATGATGGACTTCCTCAACGGCTACCGGGCCGCCCAGGAAGGTCGCCGCCTGAACCTGCCGGTGCCGCGCCCGTACCGCGATTTCATTCGCTGGCTGGAAACCCAGAAGCCGGAGGACCATCAGGCGTTCTGGCAACAGCGCCTGGCGGGGTTCGACACCCCCAACGAGTTTGGCTTCGGTCATGTCGGCCGGATCCAGGGGGCTGCGGAGCCCGTTGAAGACTGTGTCGAACATCTGGAGCTTGAGCAGACCCGGGCACTGCAAAACGCGGCAGCCCAACACGGCATCACCTTGAACACCCTGGTGCAGGGGGCCTGGGCCTTGCTGCTGGCGCGTTACAGCGGCGATCGCGACCTGGTGTTCGGTATTACGGTGGCCGGTCGGCCGGTTCACCTGCAAGGCATGGAAAACATCGTCGGTCTGTTCATCAACAGCCTGCCGCTGCGCTGGACCTGGCGCCCGGATGACGCGCTGGCCCCATGGCTGAAGGCCTTGCAGACCGAGAACCTGAGCCTGCGCGAACACGAAAGTGTGTCCCTGGCCGACATCCAGCGCTGGAGCGAAGTGCAGCGCCAGGACCTGTTCCAGAGTTTGTTCGTGTTCGAGAACGCGCCCATTGCCGCCGACTTGCGTCAAGGGCAACTGGACTACCTGATCAGCGACATGGCCAACCGCACCCACACCAACTATCCCATCACGGTGGTGATCGTTCCGGGTGAACGCCTGCATTTGCAATTGACCTACCAGACCGACTGGTTCCTGCGCGAAGAAATCGAGCAGATGTTGCGCCACTTCCGCACGTTGCTGTTGAACATCGGCGCCGCCCTGCACAGCAATCCAGAGACACCGTTGCACCACTTGGCGATGCTCGACGAGCGTGAAATCGCGCACCAGCATCAGGTCTGGGCCGGTGGCGGCCTGGCCGCCGACGAACAGCTGCTGCAACCCTTGTACATCGAGCGATTGCAGCAACAGGTTCGCCAGACGCCCGAGCGCATCGCCATGGTGCACGGCGAGAACAGCCTGACCTTCGATCAGTTGAACCGCGCCGCCAACCGTCTGGCCCGGCATCTGCGCGCCCAAGGTGTCAACGCCGACGACTTGATCGCGGTGTTCGACGAGCGTGGCCTGGACCTGGTCGTGATGATCGTCGCCACCCTCAAGGCCGGTGCCGGTTGGCTACCCCTTGACCCGCGCAACCCGCCTCAGCGGCTGGCCCAGGTCCTGCGCCAGAGCCGAACGCCGTTGCTGGTGCACAGTGCGGGGCAGGGTGAGCTGGCGATGGAGGCGGTGGACCTGCTCGAACAGCGTCCCAAGTCCGTACGCTATGATCCTGCGGTATTGAGCCGTTATAGCGATGAAGACCTGAACCTCCCGGTTCACGACCGTTCGTTGGCCTATTGCATCTTCACCTCTGGTTCCACCGGCACCCCCAAGGGGGCCATGGTGGCGCACGCCGGCATGCTCAACAACATCCTCGGCAAACTGCCGGGGCTGGGGCTCGATGCGACCGATGTCATTGCCCAGACCGCGCCGCAATGCTTCGACATTTCCGTCTGGCAGACCCTTGCCGGTCTGGTGCTGGGGGCACGCACCGTGATTCTCGGCGATTGCATCGTGCAGGATCCCGATGCGCTGGCGTCGGCCATTGAACGGCACGGCATCAGTATCCTCGAAGCCGTGCCATCGTTGATGCAGAGCCTGCTCGACGCAGGGCTCGAGCGTTCGCGCCTGCGCTGGGTGCTGACCACCGGCGAGGCGTTGCCACCGGCCTTGGCGCGTCGCTGGTTCGACCGCTATCCCGCCATCCCGTTGATGAACGCCTACGGGCCAGCGGAATGCTCCGATGATGTCGCCTTCCATCCATTGCTCGAACGGTTGCCGGAACAGCGCATCAACGTGCCCATCGGTCGCGCCACGCTGAACAACCGCTTGTACCTGCTCGATGCCGACCTGCAACCCATACCGGCCGGCGCGGTGGGGGAGATTTTCGTTGCCGGCGTCGGCGTCGGCCGCGGCTACATGGCAGACCCGGCGCGCACGGCGGCGGTGTTCCTGCCGGACCCGATCGCCAACGATGGTTCCCGTCTCTATCGCACGGGAGACCTGGCGCGCTTCCTGCCCAATGGCGACCTTGAATACGTGGGCCGGACCGACCATCAGGTCAAGATCCGTGGACACCGCATCGAACTGGACGAAATCGAAGCCTGCCTGAGCCGTTACCCCGGCGTCCGGGAAGCGGTGGTCGTCGCCCGTGATGATCAGCAACGTTCCAAGGTGCTGGTGGCCTATGTGGTGGGGGATTCACAAGCGAGCATCGAGGCCTTGCGCGAGCATGTCCTGGGCAACCTTCCGCCCTACATGACGCCGGGGGCATTTGTGTTCCTGGAGCGCTTTCCCCTCAATGGCAACGGCAAGATCGATCGCAAATCCTTGCCCGCACCGGATTTCGCCGCCCAGAGCCAGGCCCGCTACGTTGCGCCGAGCAGCGAGTTGCAAGGCCAGATGGTCGAGGCGTGGCAAAGCGTGCTGGGGCTCGGCCAGGTCGGGGTCGAAGACAACTTTTTCGAGCTGGGCGGTCACTCGCTGCTGGCCACGCAACTGATTGGCCTGATCGGCAAGCTCACGGGCAAGGATGTGCCGCTGCGCGTGGTGTTCGAGCGCCCGACCATCGCCGCCATGGCCGATTGGCTGGAAAACCAGGCCGGCACCGTGAAGGCAGCGCCAACGCTGTTACCGCGTCCTGAGACGCTGCCGCTGTCGTTTGCCCAGCAACGGCTTTGGTTCCTGCAACAACTGGATCCCCACAGCCCCGCCTATAACCTGGCGGGCGCCGTTCGCTTGACCGGCCAGTTGCACATCGCCGACCTGCAGGCCGCGTTGCAGGCTGTGGTCGATCAGCATGAAGTGTTGCGCACCGGTTTCATCAACGAAGCTCAAGGGCCGAGCCAGGTGATCCTGGCCCGCACCGAGCTCGATTTGCCGTTGATCGACGTGCAGAGCGAAGAGGCACTGCACGATTTGCTGCGGCAGGATGCAATGACACCGTTCGTGCTGGAAACGGCTCCGTTGCTGCGCGCCAGACTCTATCGCCTGGCACCGGATGCTTTTGTCCTGTCGTTGAACTGCCATCACATCGTGGCCGATGGCTGGTCGTTGCAGTTGATCATCGATGCGGTGTGCAAGCAGTACCGCGACCTGCGGCAAGGGCTGTCGCCCGCGCTGCCGGCCCCGTCGATGCAGTACGCCGACTACGCGCTCTGGCAACACCAATGGATGAACAGCAAGGCGTGCGAGCAGGAACTGGCCTTCTGGCGCGAGCAGTTGGCTGGCGAGTTGCCGGTGCTGGAGCTGGCGGCCGACTTTCCTCGTCCTGCCCAGGCGAGCCAGGCCGGTGGGCGTGTTGAACGGCGCCTGCCCGACGCCCTGGCGGCACGCTTGCGCGCCTTCAGCTCCCGCCATGGCTGGAGCAACTTCATCCCGATGCTGGCCGCGTTCCAGCTGCTGTTGCGTAGCCGCGGCGGCGCAGACGACATTCTGGTCGGCGTTCCCGTGGCCAACCGGCACCATGGGGTGTTGCAGCCCCTGGTCGGTTGTTTCGTCAACACGCTGGTGTATCGCAAGAAGCTGTCGGGTGAACGCAGCCTGCTGCAACTGATGAGCGAACTGCAAGCGTTGTCCGTGTCGGTTCAATCCCATCAGGATTTGCCGTTCGACTACTTGATCGAGCAGCTCGGTGTGGTTCGGCAGGTGAGCTACAACCCGCTGTTCCAGGCCATGTTCAACTACTTCCCGGGCAATGCCCTGGAGCGTTTCGAACTGACCGATGTGATCGCCGAGCCGTTGGACAACCGTCCGGACAGCGCCTTGTGCGACCTGCATCTGGACGTGCGTGACAGCGAGCACGGCATCAGCCTGAGCCTTCAATACAGCAGCGACCTGTTCCGCGAACAGACCGCCCAAGCGATGGCCGAGCAGTATCTGGCCTTGCTCGATGCGCTGCTGGAGCAGCCGGGGCGAGCCTTGGGTGAGCTGGCGTGGCAATCGACCGAAACCTCCCCGGCCCGCATCGAGGGCCCTGGCGTCACGGGCCATCAGGATATTCTCCAGGCCTTTGCACTTCAGGTAGCCCGTCAACCCGAAGCGCTGGCCGTGCTGGCTGGTGATGAGCGCCTGAGCTACGCCCAGCTGGACCGGGCTGCCGAGCAACTGGCGGCAACCTTGCAGGCCCATGGCGTTGGCATCGAGGATCGAGTGGCCCTCAGTCTGCCCCGTGATGCCCGCTTGCCCATGGCGATGCTGGCGATTCTCAAGGCCGGTGCCGCCTACGTGCCATTGGCCGAAGACACGCCGCCGGAACGTGGCCGTTACATCCTTGAAGCGGCGCGACCCAAGTTGTGCCTGGGAACTGCCGCGAGCCTGGCGGTGTTGGCGCAGTGGAACAGCGGCGTGGCGTTGCTGGACATCGATGTCGCGAGCGCGACCGATCGCTACAAGGCGCCGGTATCGACGGCGGACCAGCTCGCTTACGTGTTGTATACCTCCGGTTCCACCGGGCAGCCCAAGGGTGTGGCGATCAGCCGTGGCAACCTGATGAACCTGATGCTCGCGGTGGAGCAGGCCCTGCCAATGACGGCCCGGGACCGGGTCCTGGCCTTGACCACCGCGACCTTCGATATTGCCATTGTCGAATTGCTGCTGCCGTTGGCACAGGGCGCCAGCATCCTGATGGCCGATCGCGAGCAGGCGCGTGATCCGCAAGCGATCGATCAACTGCTGATGGCCGGGCAGCCGACGGTCATGCAGGCCACGCCAGCGACCTGGCGGATGCTGGTGGCGCATACCTCGCGCAGTTGGCAAGGCGTGCGGGCCGTTTCCGGCGGAGAGGCCTTGCCGTGCGCACTGGCCGAAGCCATGGAGGGGCGGGGCGCCAGGGTCATCAACGGTTACGGGCCGACAGAAGCGACGGTCTACAGCACCTTTGAAGTGCGCAGCGGCGATGAGGGGGGCGTGGAGGTGCCGATCGGGCGTCCGGTGGCAAATACCGCCGCGTATGTCCTCGATGCCGATTTGCAGCCGGTGGCCGCTGGGGTGCCCGGTGAACTGTACCTGGCCGGGGCCAACCTCGGTCGGGGTTACTTCGCCGCGCCACGACTGACCGCGGCGGCTTTCCTGCCGGATCCGTTCGTACCCGGTGCGCGTATGTACCGCACCGGTGACCGGGTCCGCCGCAACAGCCATGGCAGTCTGGACTACCTGGGACGTCTGGACTTCCAGGTCAAGCTGCGCGGTTTCCGGATTGAACTGGGTGAAATCGAAGCGCTGCTGGCCCGTATTCCCGGGGTCCGCGAAGCGGCGGTCGTGCTGCTGGGCAGCGGTGAAACAGCGAGCCTGGTGGGTTACTACGCCGGCGATGCGCTGGATGAAACAGTGCTGCGCAAGGCACTCGGCGCGCAATTGCCGGACTACATGTTGCCGAGCCAGTTCGTTCGCCTGGACACCCTGCCGCTAAGCCCGAGCGGTAAGGTAGACCGCAAGGCATTGCCGGCGCCGCAACAACGCGACGGCCAGCGCGGCACGTTGTCGAGCGAATGGGAGCGGGAGGTGGCCAGACTCTGGGAGGAGCTGCTGGGATGCACCGACATCGGTGCGCACGACAACTTCTTCGCCCTGGGCGGTCATTCGTTGCTGGCGGCGCGTCTGGTGGCACGGATTGCCGAGCAGCATGGCCGGCGCCTGCCCTTGCGCACGCTGTTCGAGCAGCCTGTCCTGCGCGATTTTGCGGCGCAGGTGGCGGCCAAGGACGTTGAAGCCGAGGGCATCCTGCGTCCTTTCCAGGAGCCCCTGGCACCGCTGCATTTCACTCAGCAGCGTTTGTGGTTCCTCGATCGTCTGCAGGGGGATACCCAGGCTTATCACTTGTCTCTCGCCTTGCGTCTGGAAGGTCACCTGCAACCGGCGTTGCTGGAGCAGGCGCTGACCCAACTGAGCATCCGCCAGCACAGTTTGCGGACGGTGTTCAGCGACACGGCCGATGGGGCGCGGCAGTCTGTCGAAGCGCACTCGACCGTGCCGTTGAGCTTCGAGGCGCTGGAAACAGACGAACATTCGCCCGTCTTCGCGCTGAAACTGAGCCAGGAAGCACAACGTCCCTTTGACCTGACGGCGCCACCGTTGTGGCGGGTTCGTGTGTATCAGGGCCAGAACCTGAGCGTGCTGCAGGTCACCTTGCACCACATCATTGCCGATGCCCGTTCGCTGGAAGTTTTCTTCGACGAGCTGCAGCTGATTTACCAGGCCCTGCTGGAAGAGCGCAGCCCTTGCCTGCCGTCACTGCCGCTGCAGTTCTCGGACATCGCAGCCAGTTGGCAAAGCCCGGCCGGGCAGGCGCGTATCGAAGCGCAGCTTGAATACTGGCGGCAGACCCTGGAAGGGGAGCCGCCGGTGCTGAACCTGCCGACTGACAAGCCACGGCCCGCCGAGCAAGGTTACAACGGCCAGCGTTTGCGCTTCAGCCTGCCGGCACCGTTGGTCAGGCGTCTGCGCGAGACTGCGCAACACCATGGGCTGACCGCGTTCGCGCCGTTGCTGGCCGCTTGGAAAATCCTCCTGGCCAGGCACTCGGGCCAGCGTGAAATCTGGATCGGCCTGCCAGTCGCCCATCGCCACCAGGCCCACACCGATCACCTGATCGGCTACTTCGCGACCACCCAAGTGTTGCGCAGCCACATCGATGCCCAGCAGCCGGTCGAACAGTTCTGGCAGCAGCTGCAAGCCACTCACCTGGCTGCCCAGCAGCATGCGGACGTGCCGTTCGAACGCTTGGTGGAAGCGTTGAACGTGCGCCGCGACCTCAGCCACACCCCGCTGTTCCAGGCGTTGTTCAACCTGATCCAGCGCGATACCGCGAAGGGCGAGGACCGTTTCGCCGGCTTGTCGGCGCAGCGGCTGGCTGTGGAAAGCGACAGCGCCCTGGTGGATATCGGCCTGCACATCGAGCAATACGGTGATGACTGGCAATGCGTGCTCGAATACAACACCGACCTGTTCCTGGCCCGGACGGCCCAACGCTATGCAGACGAATACCTGCACCTGCTCGAAGGCATGCTGGAAAATGCCCAGGCGCGCCTCTGGGACATCGACCTGGCCAATACCGATCATGCCCTGGCCCTGCGCCCCTGGAACCAGACGACCGAGACCTTGCTCCGCGAAGCGGACCTGATTGCCCGTTTCGAACGTCAAGTGGCGCTGACGCCCCAGGCGTTGGCGCTCGACTGTCAGGATCAGCAATTGAGCTATGCCCAGCTCAACGCCCTCACTAATCGCCTGGCCCATTGGTTGCGCACGCGCGGCGTCGGCACGGATGACCTGGTTGCGGTGTGCCTGACGCGCGGCCCATGGTTGCTGCCAACCCTGCTGGCCATTCACAAAGCCGGTGCGGCATACCTGCCGCTGGATCCACAGCACCCGGCGGACCGCCTGCGCTTCATCATCGAGCATGCACGTCCGGCCCTGGTGCTCAGCGAAAGCCTGTGTGGCGATGTGTTGGGCAGCGTCGACACTATCTGGCTCGATCAGTTGTCGCTGGAGGCGTGCAGTCCTGACAACCCGGTGCAGGCGGTCCACCCCGCGCAACGCGCCTATGTGATCTACACCTCGGGCTCGACCGGCACCCCGAAAGGCGTGCAGGTCACACGGGAGAACCTGAGCAACCT
Organism: Pseudomonas sp. NFACC56-3; assembly: GCF_900100025.1. NCBI lineage: Bacteria > Pseudomonadati > Pseudomonadota > Gammaproteobacteria > Pseudomonadales > Pseudomonadaceae > Pseudomonas > Pseudomonas sp. NFACC56-3. The sequence goes on from NZ_FMTK01000001.1 coordinate 118,453, forward strand.
GTTGGCCGGTCTCGATCGGCAATTACCCCTTGGCACCGCGGATGTCTGGCTGGCCAGCACCACCTACGCGTTCGATATGTGCAAGCCGGAGCTGTTCCTGCCGCTGGTCAATGGCGCGGCCATACTGTTGGCTCGTCGCGAGCAGGTCGTCGATGGTTACCAACTGTTTGCCTTGCTGCGCCGCGCGACCGTGTTCCAGGCGACTCCCGCCGGCTGGCAGATCCTGTTGGAAACGGCCCAGGCCGACTGGCCGCCGGTGCGCGGGCTGATCGGTGGTGAGGCGGTTCCCGCTGAGCTGGTGACCGAGCTGCGCAGTCGGGGCGTGGTGTTGATCAACGCCTATGGCCCGACCGAAACCACCGTCTGGTCGACCACCCAGGCGCTGCAAGAGGTGCCGTCCGGTGTGGCCGACATTGGCTCGCCACTGCTCAATACCCGCTGCTATGTGCTTGATGAAAGGCTGCGTCCGGTTCCGCTGGGCACCACCGGCGAACTGTATATCGCCGGCGCCGGGGTGACCCGTGGTTATCAGCATGCCGCCGCGACCACGGCAGCGGTCTACCTGCCCGACCCCTATGCCAGCGAGCCTGGCAGCCGCATGTATCGCACTGGCGACCTGGTACGCCGGCGCGATGACGGTCGACTGGCCTATGTCGGTCGCAGCGATTTCCAGGTCAAGGTGCGCGGGTTCCGCATCGAGCCCGGCGAGATCGAATCGTTGTTGCGTCGTTACCCGGGTGTGGAGGAGGCGGTGGTGATGATCGAGCCGCGCAGCCAAAGCCTGTTCGCCTGGCTGCAAGCACCGAGCGCCGTTGACCAGGCAGAACTGCGTCGGTACCTGGAAGGCCTGTTGCCAGGCTATATGATTCCGGCGGGTTTCATCACGCAGCAGCGCCTGGCCCTCAATGCCAACGGCAAGATCGACCGCAAGGCTTTGCCAGCGCCGCAGCCAGTCACGGTACAGGGGGTGGCGCCGCGCACCGAGCTGGAGCAGCAACTGGCCGAAATCTGGCAGGACCTGCTCGAATTGCCGCAAGTGGGGGTGTTCAACAGCTTCTTCGAACTGGGCGGGCATTCGTTGTTGGCGATGCGCTTGATGACCCAGGTCGAGAGTCGTTTCGGGATCAGGATCGAGCTGCGCAGCCTGTTCCACAACCCGACGATTGCCGGTCTCGCCGAGCAGATCGAGAAACCCCAAGGGCCCACGACCGACCAGGCCCTGGACGAAATGCAGCGCCTGTTATCAGAGATGGAAGAGTAAGGATGAGTGCGATGACGCAACAAGCTTTCCTGGAGATTGCGCAGCGGCTGGCTTCCTTGCCCGCGGACAAGAAAAAGATCTTTCGCCAGCGCCTGGCCGAGAAGGGCATCGATAGCTGGCGCCTGCCGATCGTTCCTGCCATGCTCGCCGAAGATGGGCGCTTGCCGTTGGCCCAGGCACAGCGGCGTTTCCTGTCGGCGGAGGCCCTGAGCAGTCGTGCGCTTTACAACTTGTGCTCGGTACTGCGTTTCGACGGCCGCCTCGATGGCGAACGTTTGCAGCAGGCCATGCAACAGTTGACCGACCGCCACCAGATATTGCGTACCCGTTACACGACCGACGCGCAAGGACAGTTGCAGTCTCATTGCGAGGCGCAACAAGTACCACGGCCCAGCGTCGAACCGCTGGCCCTGGCGGCTTGCGAATATGAGCAGTGGTGCGCCGATGAGTACGCCCGGCAACTGGCCGAACCCTTTGACCTCAGCCAGTCGGCGCCTTGGCGCTGGCAGGCGTTCAGCGATGCGCAGGAACAATCGACCTGGTTGTTCTTCACCATTCACCATGTGGCCTACGATGCTTGGTCGGCTCAACAACTGACCCTTGAACTGGCCGAGGCTTACCGGGCGCTGGCAGTGGATGAGCCTGCCCGGCAACCCGAACTGAGCATCCAATACGCCGACTATGCCGCTTGGGAACAGGACTGGCTGGACAGCGAAAGCTGCCGACAGCACATCGATTTCTGGTGCGCACAGCTGGCCGATGCGCCAGCGCCGCTGGCATTGCCTCTGGACCGTCCACGTCCGGCGCCAGCTCAACGCCGCCACAGCGGCGCAGTGCTTGCCCGGACGCTGTCGCCGCAACTGGCGACAGCGGTCGAGGCGGCTATTCGTAACCATGGGGTGACGCTGTACATTTACGGCTTGACGGCTTTCAGTTGCCTGCTGTCGCGCTACAGCGGCGAGACCGACCTGTGCCTGGGCACTTCGGCCGCTCAACGCGATCGTCCAGAGCTGGTGCCGTTGATCGGCCCGCTGCTCAATACCCTGGTGATCCGTCAGCGCCTGCACGACAACCCGGACTTCGCCACCGCGCTGCTGCGCACCCGCGACACCGTCGCCGCTGCCTTCGATCATCAGTTACTGCCGTTTGAAAAGGTGCTCGAAAATATCGAGCGCCCACGTTCGAGTCCGCTGTTTCAGGTCATGTTCGTCCAGGTGGACTTGCCCGAGAGCCGCACGCTGAAATTGCCGGGGGTCGCGGTTGAAGTCCTTGATCCGCCACAGCGTCATGCACGTTTCGACCTCACGCTGCGCCTGGTGCGTAGCGCTGATTCGGGCCTGCGTTGTGAGATGGAATACAGCGATGAAGTGTTCGAGGCGGCGACGGTCGAGCAGATGCTGGACGACTTGTTGGCGATTTTCCAAGAGGCGTCGAGTCATCCCCAGTGCCGTCTGGCCGAGCTTCAGTTGGCTTCGCCGCCGAGCGAGGTGTGGGGGCCCGCGTTGGGCGCGATCCCCTTGCCATTGGACCAGCAGGTGCTTCATTGGGCAGCGCACACGCCGACCGCTGCGGCCTTGTGCAGCGTCGAGGGAAGCGTCGACTATGCCAGCCTCGGTGCCGCAAGCCGCGTGTTGGCTTCGCGGTTGGCCGGGCAGGGCGTTGGGCCGGGGCAGGTGGTTGCGCTGTGCATGCCGCGTTGTGCGGAACAACTGCTGGCGACGCTGGCGTGTTGGCAGCGTGGAGCGGTCTGTCTGTTTCTCGACCCGGCACAGCCGCCACAGCGACTTGCGCAGCTCTTGCAGGACAGTGGCGCGAGCCTGTGGGTGACATTGGCCGATGCCCCTGAAACCGGCGTCCACATGGCGCGCCTGGTGCTCAGCGCCGCCGACTTGTCCGCCGTGGCCACCGAGGGGCCGGGTGAGAGCCTCAGCCAGCCACACCTGCCGGCCTACCTCATTTACACCTCGGGCTCTACCGGCCAGCCCAAAGGCGTCCTAGTCACTCACGGCAACCTGGCGCATTACGCAAGCGCGGTGGGTCAACGCCTGCAAGCGAAACCGGGCAGCCGCTGGGCGACGTTGGCGACCGTGGCCGCGGACCTGGGGCTGACGTGCGTGTTCGCTGCGCTGAGCGCCGGCGATCCGTTGCTCCTGCCGCCTGCGTCGTTGACCTTCGATCCGCCCGGCTGGGCTGACTTTCTTGACGAACATCCCGTGGACTGCCTGAAGATTGCGCCTTCGCACTTGCGCGGTCTGTTGACCCTGGACGATGCCCGACGGGTCTTGCCCAGGGATTTGTTGATCCTGGGCGGTGAGGGTTTCGACCCCACCTTGTTTGCACGGGTGCGCGAATTGGCGCCGCAACTGCGCATCTTCAACCACTACGGGCCTTCGGAAACCACGGTGGGGGTGATTTGTGGCGAAATCCTTGCGCCCGACTCGCTGGACTCGGGGCTGTATCTGCCCTTGGGCCAGCCGTTATCGGACTGCCAGTTGCGTATCGTCGACGGCAACGATGTCTCCGTGCCGCTGGGTGTCGCCGGTGAGTTGCTGATCGGTGGTCCTCAGGTCGCCCAGGGCTATCTCGGTCAACCGGAGCTGACCGCCCAGGTTTTCGGTTCCACACCCCAAGGACAACGCTTCTATCGCAGCGGTGACAGGGTTCGCCTGGATCGCCAGGGGCGGCTGGTGTTCCTGGGGCGTCAGGACGACCAAGTCAAGATCCGTGGTTTCCGTGTTGAGCCGGGCGAAGTCAGCGCCTGGCTCAATGCTCAGCCTCAGGTTCGCGAAGGGGCGGTACTGGCTTGTGAAGTGAAGGGGCGCACGCAACTGGTGGCATACGTCAGTCCGTCCTTGGCAGCCGAAGTTCTGGAGAGCCTGCAAGCCGAGGCCAGGCGTCAATTGCCGGAGCACATGGTGCCCAGCCATTGGTCGGTGCTGGACGCGTTGCCGCTGACGGCCAATGGCAAGCTGGATCGACGTGCATTGCCTGAACCGGCTGAGCAAGCGTCGTCCGCTGTCTCCGCTCGGCCACCCAGTGGCGCCACGGAACAACGCCTGGCGCAGTTGTGGTGCCAGGTCCTCGGCTGCACCCAGGTCGGGCGCGAAGATGATTTCTTTGCCCTCGGCGGCGATTCGATTCTGAGCCTGCAATTGATCGGCCTGGCTTCGCGCGAAGGGCTCAAGCTACAACCGCGCGATGTCCTGCAACATCCCACCCTGGCGGCCATGGCCCTGTGTATCGATGGGCGGTTGGACCCCGTGTTGCTGACCGTCCTCACGGCCTTTCGCGAACTGCTTGGGCAGCCCGGCCTGGGACCGGATGCTGACTTCTTTGCCGAGGGCGGGGATTCGATCCTCAGCCTGCAATTGATCGCGCGTCTGCGTCAGGCCGAACTGCGCCTGATGCCCCGGCAACTGCTGGAAACCCCCACCGCCCGGCAACTGGCCGGGGTACTGACCTCCTCAGTGTCACCAGTCGCACCACCGCCGGCAACCGAAGCCTTGGCGTCGCCGCGTGCCCTGTCCCACGCCCAGCAACGGGTGTGGTTCATGCAACAGCTCGATCCGACTGCAACGGCCTACAACGTGACGCAATTGCTGGCTTTGCGTGGTGACGTGGATGTGCCTCGACTGCAACGCACTTGCCAGACCCTGGTCGCGCGCCATGACGCCTTGCGCTGCCGATTCTTTGAAGCACAAGGGCAGGTCTGGCAGCGCCTGGATGAGACGGCCTGTGCGATCTTCAACGTGCATGACCTCCATGACCTGGATGAGTCGCAGCAGGCCGCGGCCATCGCCACTGCCGCCCAGCGCGTTTTCGATCTGGTCCAGGGACCGTTGCTGGCAATCGACTTGTTTTGTGTGGCGCCGGGTGACTACCGGTTGCTCTTCAATGTGCACCACATTGCCGTGGACGGCTGGTCCATGGGCTTGTTGGTTGAGGATTTTGCGCTGATCTACCAGGACCAGGCCGCACCCGCGACCACCGGGTTGCTGCCGCTGATCGAAGCTCAGCGGCGCGACCTGGAGGGCGCACAGGGCAGCCAGTTGCTGGCGTATTGGCAACAACGCTTGCAAGGCCTGAGCAACGAGCCGCTGGAGTTGCCGGACCACTGCGCGCGTCCGGCACTGCAGGCGTACGCCGGTGCCCGTAGCGAGTTTGTCTTGCCTGGCCCGTTGAGCGCGGCTATCGATGCCCGCGCCAGGGCATTGGGGGTCACGCCCTTCGTGCTGTATTTCGCCGCCTATCAACTGCTGCTCTGGCGTCATGGCGGGCGCAATGACTTCGCCATTGGCTTGCCAGTGGCAGGGCGCGAATCGGCCGAGAGCCAGGCATTGGTCGGCTTGTTCGTCAACACGTTGGCGCACCGGGTACAGATCGATGCCCGGCAAAGCCTGCAAGCCTTTATCCACGACCTGAACGGGCGATTGGCCGGTGACTTGGCCCATCAGGCGCTGCCGTTCGAGCAATTGTTGGACATGCTGGATGTCGAGCGTAGCCTGGACCGCACGCCGATATTTCAGACGATGTTCAACTATCAGGCTGACCACCGCGATGCGCGCAGCCTCAGCTTGCCCGGCATCAGCGTGGAATCGTTGGCGCTGCCCGATGGTGTGGTGAGTGCCAAGTTCGACCTGACGTTCAATGTGTTCAGTCAAGGCCGTGGGGCCGACGCCCGCACCGGTTTGATCGTCGAGTACGCTACCGCGTTGGTGCGCCCTGGCACCCGCCAACGACTGGCAGAGGATTACCAGGGATTGCTCGCCAGCCTGGCCAATGTCGATCTTCAGCAGCGCTTGCTGGAAGTGCCCCTGGGTTCAGTCGCCAGCCTGGCCACGGCGGGCACGTCCTCGCTTTTGAGTGGCGAAGCGGATTTCGTCACGCGCTTCGAAGTACAGGCTGCCGTTCATCCTGAACGTATCGCGGTGTGCTGCGCCGATCGCCGCTTGAGCTACGCCGAACTGGATGCCCAGGCCAACCGCCTGGCCCACTGGTTGCTGGCGCAGGGCATCGGTCAGGAATCGACGGTCGCCTTCTGCCTGCCTCGAGACGAACGGCTGCTGGTGTGCCTGTTGGGGATCCAGAAAGCCGGTGCCGGCTACCTGCCGCTCGACCCGGCTCACCCACCGGCACGCCAGGCGCAGATTCTCACCCGGGCGCGGCCGCAATTGCTGCTCTGCGATACGCGGTCCGCAGATTTGCCCGGGCACCTGCGTAGCTGTTTGTGGGCGGACCTGCCATTGGCGCAGTGTTCCGCTCAAGCCCCGGCCTTGCCGACGACGCTTGAGCAGCTGGCTTACACGCTCTACACCTCGGGATCGACCGGGCAGCCCAAGGGCGTGCAGATCAGTCGCGGCAGTTTCGCCAACTTCCTGCTGGCCATGGAAGAGGCGCTGCCACTGGAACATGTGCAGCGTTATCTGGCCCTGACCACCGTGACCTTCGACATTTGCGGCCTGGAGCTGTGCCTGCCGCTGGTGCGCGGCGGCACGGTGGTGCTGGCCGACGATGAAGAGCGACAGGACCCCGTGTTGCTCGCGCGCCTGATCCAGCACCAGGCCGTGGATCTGATTCAGGCCACGCCGGCCACCTGGGCGATGCTGTTGCAAGGCGATCGCCAGGCACTGGCCGGGCGTGTGGCCCTGGCCGGGGGGGAGGCGCTGGCGGCGGAGATGGCGACCGAACTCAGGCAATGCGTGGCGCACCTGGTCAATGTCTACGGCCCGACAGAAACCACGGTGTGGTCCACCCAGACGCCGATTGATGCCCTGCAATCGCCCGTCGCACCGATTGGCCGGCCGCTGCTCAACACCCGTTGCCATGTCCTTGATGAGCACCTGTGCGAAGTGCCTCCCGGCTGTGTGGGCGAGCTGTATATCGCCGGTGACGGCCTGGCCCGCGGTTATGCCGGGCAGCCGGGGTTGACCGCCGAACGCTTCATTGCCGATCCGTTCAGCCGCGAAGGCGGGCGGTTGTACCGCACGGGCGATCTGGCGCGTTGGCAGCCCGATGGGCAGCTGTATTACCTCGGTCGCACCGATGATCAGATCAAATTGCGCGGTTATCGCATCGAACTGGGGGAGATCGAGGCCGTGCTGCTCAGCCACCCCGAGCTGCTGCAGGCGGTCGTGACCGTGCAAGGCGAGCACCTGGCCGCCTTCTGGGTCGCCAGTTCCGACAACCCGCCTGACGAAGCCACGATCCGCAACTACTTGCAGGCGCGTTTGCCGGCCTACATGTTACCGACGCATTTGCAGGCACTGGAGCAGTTGCCCCTCAATACCAATGGCAAAGTGGATCGCAAACAACTGCCACAGGTGCAGTTGGACGTCGGCGGTGCGGGTGTCGTCCAGCGTGCGCTGACGGCCAGCGAGACACAGTTGGCCGAGGTCTGGGCGGCGGTGTTGAACCAGTCGCAGATTCCTGCCGACGGGCATTTTTTCCAGTTGGGCGGGCATTCGCTGATGGCGGCCCAGGTGCGTGCGCGCTTGCGCGAACAGGGCCTTGAAGTGCCGTTGCGCTGGTTGTTCGAAACGCCGGTGCTGGCGGACCTGGCGCAGCGCATCGAAGGTCTTGCGCCTCGTCTGGACCTGGCTTCGTTGCAGATTCCTCATGTCGACCGACAGATCGATCAACCCTTGTCCTCGGCGCAGCAGCGGGTCTGGCTGATGCAACAGTTGGATCTGGCTGACAGCAGCTTCAACATGAGCAGCACCGTACGCTTGCGCGGCCCGCTGGACGGCCACGCCCTGGAGCGCTCGTTGCATCGGCTGGTGGAACGCCATGCCATCTTGCGCACCACGTATCACCAGCGTGGCGGCGAATTGTACCAGCGGATTCACGGACACCTGTCGGTGGCGTTGCAAGTGATTGCATCGAGCGCGGCGCAGTGGCCGGCCGATGCCCGCGGCATTGCGCTGCGACCGTTCGACCTCGGCAGCGAGGCACCGCTGCGGGCGGTCCTGTACCGCCTCGGTGAGCAGGACCATGTGCTGCAACTGGTCATGCACCACATTGCTTCCGACGGCTGGTCCGGCGCTGTGCTGGTCGATGAACTGATCCAAGGTTACGAGGCCTACAGCGCGGGTGTTCTGCCGCCACAAGACGAACTGGCGATCCAATACGTCGACTACGCGGTATGGCAAGGTTCCGCGGCGGTACAGCGGCGTCAGCGTGAAGGCCTGGATTTCTGGCGACAGGCCCTGGCCGGCATTCCCGCGCAAGTGCCACTGCCGTTCGATTTCCCACGTCCGGAGCGTGACAACGGCGCCGGGGCGGCCTTGGACTTTCAGTTGCCGGCGGCCACGGTTGGCCGGTTGAAGGCGTTCGCGCAAGACAGCGCAACGTCGCCGTTCATGGTGCTGCTGACCTGTTATGCGGCCGTGCTGCAGCGCGAAACCCAGGGACGTGACCTGGTCATCGGTACGGATGTGGCCAACCGCGAGCATCCTGCCACGGAGTCTCTGATCGGCTTCTTCGTCAATCTGCTGGCCTTGCGTATCCGCCTGCAACCGGAGTTGAGTTTCCGTGAGCAAGCGCAGCAGGTCCGGGAGGTTTGCCTGCAAGCGTTCGCCTGGCAGGACACGCCGTTCGAACGTGTTGTCGAATGCCTGGAACTGCCACGGGTGGCGAATGTGCATCCGCTGTTGCAAACGTTGTTCGTGCTCGACAACACGCCGCGGCAACAACGCCAACTTGGCCACTTGCAGGTCGAGCCACTGACGGGCGAGCAGCACCATTCCAAGTTCGACATGGCCCTGTTCGCCAGCGAAGACGGCGATGGGATCAGCCTGCGCTGGGTGTATCGCACCAGCCTGTTTCGCCGGGGCACGGTTGAACGCTTGCGTGATGCCTTCCAATCGCTGCTGGACCTGGCCCTCGGGGCGCCAGACAACCCAATCGATACCTTGATTCTGACTCCAGGAGGAGCTGACGCAATGTCCACGGACAATCCGCTGCAACGCAAAATGAGCAAATTGGGCAAGATGCGCCAGAGCGGGTCGCCTGTTGCCCGTGAGCCCTTCGAAGCCCGACCGCTGCGCGAAGGCTCGAAGTTCCCCTTGTCGATTCAACTGCGCGACCGCGAACTGGCACCGGCCATCTGGGCTGAAGCCAATCGTGAAAAGGTCGAGAACTGGCTGCTCGAACACGGTGGCATTGTCTTCCGTGGCTTTGATCTGCCGACGCCGGCGGCTTTCGAAGCTTTTTGCCAGGCTTTGTGCCCTCAGTTGTATGGTCAGTACGGTGACCTGCCGAAGGAGGAGGGTGGCAAGAACATCTACAAGTCCACGCCCTATCCCAAGGATCGGATGATCCTGTTTCACAACGAGAGTGCTCATCAGCATCGCTGGCCGCGCCGGCAATGGTTCTACTGCCAGACGCCCGCCACGTCCGGTGGCGCGACCCCGATTGTCGACAGCCGCCAGGTCTACCGTGAACTGCCGGCCTGGCTGCAAGCGAACCTGCGACGCAAGCAACTGATGTACGTGCGTAATTTCAGTGCCAGCCTGGACGTCAGTTGGCAGCATTTCTTCCAGACCCAGGAGCGTGCCGACGTCGAACGGATCTGCCGTGAGAGCAATATCGAGTTCCAGTGGCGCGGCGCCAACGATCTGCACACCCGGCAGGTGTGTCCCGCGGTCATCCTGCACCCGTTGACGGGAGAGGAGAGCTTCTTCAATCAGATTCAGCTGTATCACCCGGCCTTTCTCGATGCCGATGTGCGCGAGCAGTTTCTACGCGACGGTGAAGCCTCGATGCCCAGGCAGGTGTTCTACGGTGACGGCTCCGAGCTCGAGCCCGAGGCCATCGAGGCCATCAACACGGCCTATGACCGTTGTGCCGTGCGTTTCGATTGGCAACAGGGGGATGTGGTCATGCTCGATAACATGATGGCGGCACACGCCCGGGACCCGTTCGAAGGCGAGCGCAAAATCGTCGTGGCCATGGGGGAAATCTATGGTCGTGACCAAGTGATGGCTGCGCCGGCGCAGACCGGAGAGACACAGGCAGAGTGGAAACCATGATGGACCTTGGACTCACGCTTTCACCCCAGCAAAAACAACTGGCCCAGGCCAATCCGCACGCCTGGCGCTGGGTTCGCATGCAGCTGGCGGGCGTGCCCGGAGGCATCGTCGAACAGCGCCTGCGTGACGGCTTGCAGCAGCATCAGGCGTTGCGCCTGCGCTACCAGCGTCCGGTCGGCGCCACCGGCCTGCGTCAACGGGTTGTCGAGCTAGGCGACCTGCGCCTGAACTGGCGTCAGGGGCGCTCGGGTGACGGGCACGATGAGCAAACATGGCTGCGCGATGCCCAGCAATGTTGCCTGGCCGAACAACCCGATGTATTGGCCTGGTTGCTCGACGATTGGCTGCTCTTGGCGGTCCCGGTGTATTCGCTGGACACGCGCAGCCTGATCCAGTTGCAAGAGCAGTTGCTGGGTCGCGCCGCGCCCTTGGACGCCGACCCCATGCAGTACGGTGAATACGTCGAATGGATCAATGGCCTGCAACTGGACGAAGATGCCGAGCAGGGCGTGCAGTTCTGGCGCAACCAAGCCCTGCAGGAAGTGCCGGGCATGCGCCTGATCGAACGCTATGGCATCGCCAGCGGCAGCCATGCCGTTGTCCGGCTAGCGCTTGCGCAGACACTGCCGGCGGCCTTGACGGCCCTGGCCGAGCGCGAAGGTGTGGCTGTCGAGCCACTGGTCCTGGCTGCCTGGGGGGCATTGCTGGGCAGGCTCAATGGGCAGCAGCACGGCCAGTTGGGTTTGCAGCACGATCCTCGTGATGACTACGAGGAGCTATCGGGCGCCTTCGGGCTGTTCGAGCAGACCCTGCCGATGATGGTGCAGTTGTCCGAGCACAGCACCTTGGTCAACCTGGCGCGGCCATTGGCCCGGCAACTGGAAAACGCCGTGGCCTGGCAGGAGTATGTCGGCCAGGCCCAGTTGCTGCCAGAGTGGCGCGCCAGTTTCCAGACCGGGCTGCGTGTCGTGCATGCACCGTCGCTGCATGGCTTGCAGGTCCTGTCCTTCGATACACCGGTGGAGCTGCAATTGCAGCTGACGCTCGATGCCCAGGGCAGCGCAGAGCTGGCACTGGCCTACGATTGTGGCTTGTACCGTGAAGCCCAGGTGCAGGTGTTGCTCAAGCGCTTCGCCCATTGGCTTGAACACTTGGTGCAGTCGCCCAACGCTCCCATCCATGGCGTCGATGCCCATTTGCCCGAGGAACTGTCGGCGTTGCCGCCCCGTCCCGCCCAGGTGCCGGATCTCGATATCGTCGCCACCGTGCGCGAACACGCCCGGACACAACCGGACCGGCCAGCGCTGCGCTATGGGGAGCAAATATTTTCTTACGCCGAACTCGATGCCCTGAGCGATCGGGTTGCCGGCAGCCTGCGTCAGGCCGGTATCGGCCGTGAGCAAGTGGTCGGCCTGTACCTGCCCCGTGGGGCGCAAATGCTGATCGCGATGCTGGCCTGCTTCAAGGTCGGTGCTGCCTATCTGCCCTTGGATCCTCAACAGCCCCCCCTGCGTCTGGCCGGCATCATCGATGATGCTCGACCTGCGTTGTTGCTGCATGCAGAGGGGCTGTTGCCCGATACCTCGGTGAACACGCTGTGCTGGTCGCAGGCATGCACCGGGCCGGTGTTCGATTCGCCGGTGCAGGGCACGGCGCAAGACCTGGCCTACGTGCTCTATACCTCCGGGACCAGCGGCAAGCCTAAAGGTGTGCAGATCGAACAAGGTCAATTGCGTCACTACGTCACGCAGGTGACTCGCGCGCTCCAGTTGCCGGAGGCCGGGCACTATGGCCTGGTGTCCTCGCTGCTGGCGGATCTTGGCAATACCGTGCTGTTTCCTGCCTGGTTGCAGGGCGGCTGCGTGCATGTGCTGGAGCAGTCCACCGTGACGGATGCCCGGGCGTTTGCCGAAGCACTTCAGCGCTACCCATTGGACGTGCTCAAGATCGTCCCTTCGCACCTCGAAGCGCTGATGGGCGAACACGCGACCCAGGCGGTGCTTCCGCGCCGGGTCCTGGTGCTGGGCGGCGAGCCGATCGGTGAGCCTCTGCTGAACCGTTTGGCCCAAGCGAAACCCACCTGTCGCCTGTACAACCATTACGGTCCGACGGAGACCACCGTAGGGGTGTTGTGGCGGGCGATCGATATCGACCAGGGCGTGAGTGGCAGCGCCTTGAATCAGGTCTTGGGCGACAACCGCATCCACTTGCTCGATGACCAGCAACGACCGGTCCCATCCGGCCAGGCCGGGGAGCTTTGCATCAGCGGCGCCAGTGTCGGGCGCGGCTATGTGGGCAGTGCCGGAGGCAGTGCCTTTGGTGTCGATCCGCTCAGTGGCAGCCGTTTGTATCGCACCGGTGATCTCGCCTTGCGCCAGGCCGATGGCGCACTGCGCATGCTTGGACGCAATGATCAGCAAGTAAAAATCCGCGGGTTTCGCCTGGAGCTGGCGGAAGTCGAGCAGGCGTTGTTGGCCCAGCCAGGCGTATTGCAGGCCGCTGTCCTGCTGGACGGCGAAGGCGATCATGCACGCTTGCTGGCTTTCGTGGTCAGGGACGAGACTGGAGGGCAGACCACCGAACAGCTGTGCGCCGCCCTGGCTCGCCAACTGCCGGACTACATGCTGCCCAGCGCTGTCCTTGCGCTCAAGACGCTGCCACTCAACAGCAATGGCAAGCTGGATCGCAAGAGCCTGCTCGAACGTGCCCGGCAACGCTTGCAGAGCACTCGCGTGGCACCTGTCGGCGAGCTGGAAACTGCCATCTTGGCCATCTGGTGCGAGGTGCTTGGCGTTGACGACCTGGGGGTGACCGACCACTTCTTCAACGTTGGCGGGCACTCGCTGGCGGCGATCAAAGTGGTATCGCTGATTCGCGAGCGGCTGTCGCTCGAATTGCCTACCAACCTGCTGTTCGAACGGCATACCGTGCGTGATCTGGTCCACGGCCTGGGCAACGACGACGGCGGTGGCCCTTGGAAAGTCTTGCATGACGCTGATGAACAGTCGCCGGCCTTGCTGCTGGTGCACGGCGCGCAAGGGCACCTGCAGGCGTATCAGCCGCTGGTAGACAATCTGAGCGGCAAAGTCGCTGTCTTTGGCTTGGCCGCCCTGGAAAATGGCTGGGATGAGGGCGACATGGACGCGTTGTTGCAGCAATACGTGGCAAGCATCCCCGTCCAGTTGAAACAGCGTCCGTTGGTGTTGCTGGGCTGGAGCCTGGCGTCGCGTCTGGCGTTGGCGCTGATCCCCCATCTGCGAGCCAACGGCTTTACCGTCGAAGGGCTTGCAGTACTCGACCATGATGCGCAGCGCAGCCTGGCCGGCGAGGGCGATGGGGCGGGCCAGTTGATTGCCGATTTCGCTTTCTATTGCCGCAGCCACGCCCAGCCCATGGGCGAGTCACTGCGCGAACGCTTGACGGGGCTGCTGGCCGGCCTTGACTACGCCGAGGGGGTTGCCCGGTTGCTCGACGATGCCCAGGTGCGTGCGCACCTGCAATGGGAAGCCGCCGATGCTGATTTGCTCGCACTATTGGCGCAGTATCGGGCAATCAAGCTGCGTTTGTACGAATATGCCTTGCCCACCGTCGATGTACCGCTGTGGCTCTGGCGCGGCAATGCCCATGCCGACTTGCGCGCCCAGTGGCAAGCGCATACCCGGCAGGCTGTTCGCCAGTGGACGCTGGACGTGGGCCATCACGAGATACTGGGGGAGCCGCGCTTGGTCGAAAACCTGTTGCCTTTATTGTTGGAAACCTCTGCCAAGGTGGTGTCGGCCTCATGATCCTATTGAAAGAACTGCTGCATGACGCTCGATGGCGCATTCTGCTGGCGATCCTGAGCAGCGCCTTGAGTGCAGCCACCAGCATCGGCCTGATCGGCTACATCAACCGCAGCCTGGACCACGGTCTCGATGATATCGGCCGGGGCTTGGTGCTGTTCGGCGGTTTGCTGATCCTGTTGTTCATCAGCGGTGTCATCTCGCAATGGTTGCTGGTGCAGATCGGCCATCGCCTGGTCTACCAACTGCGCCTGCGACTGGTGGGCAAGGTATTGGGCACTGCACTCGAACGCATCGAGCGGTTGGGCAGCCCGCGTATCTACAACGCGCTGACCAAGGACGTGACCACCGTCGCCACGGCGTTCAAGCAGCTGCCGATCTCCTTGTACAACGGTCTGCTGTTGTTGGCAGGGCTGGCCTATATGGCCTGGCTGAGCCTGCCGTTCTTCGTTCTGACCCTCGGGGTGATCGCGTTCGGAGTAGGGCTTGATGTATTGCTCGGACGCAAGGTCAAGACCCTGATGCAGGCCGTACGACGGCAGGATGATCAACTGACCGAACAATTCGAGGCCGCCATCCAGGGCCGTTGCGAGTTGGGCCTGAGCCGGGAACGCCGCCACTTGCTCTATGAACACAGGCTCGAACCCATCGCGCGGGCCTCGTTGGACGCGTCGGTACGGGCCGACACTTTGTGGGCGGTGAACCTGAACTGGACGACACTGCTGGTGTTCGTGCTCATTGGTACGCTGTTCTTTCTCGGCCAGGGGCTAGGGTTGCTCAGCCAACAGGTGGTGGTGGGCTACGTGCTGGCGATCATGTTTCTGCGCACGCCGATCTCGATGATCCTCGACGCCATTCCCGCGGTCATTCGCGGCCATGTCGCCTTACAAGCCATCGATGCCCTGGCGCTGGGTGAGACGGTGCAGTTCACGACGCCTGCGCACGCGGCACAACCTTTCGGCGAGTTGCGCCTGTCAAACGTGCGCTACCGCTATCCGGGGCAGAGTGACGAGTTCGCGTTCGAGCTGGGGCCGATCGATCTGTCGATTCGTCGCGGTGAGTTGATTTTCATTGTCGGTGGCAATGGCAGCGGTAAATCGACCCTGGCCAAGCTGCTGACAGGGCTCTACGTGCCCACTTCGGGGCAGGTTTCGCTCAATGGCGTGGAACTCGATGCCAGCACCAGTGAGTGGCATCGCGAGCATTTCGCCGCCATTTTTGCCGACTTCTACCTGTTCGCCGATGTGCTGGGCGAGGCTGGCAACCATGAAGGGCTCGAGGCGCGGGTGGATCATTATCTCGACCGCCTGGGGCTGGCTCATAAAGTTGAATTCGCGGCCGGGCGCCTGTCGACCACGGCGCTGTCCCAGGGCCAGCGCAAGCGCCTGGCGCTGTTGCTGCTCATGATGGAAGGCCGGGAAGTGTTCCTGCTGGACGAATGGGCGGCCGATCAGGATCCGGTGTTCCGTCATGTGTTCTACAACGAACTGCTACCCGAGCTGAAGGCGGCCGGCAAGACCGTGATTGCAATCACCCATGACGACCGTTATTTCGATGTCGCCGACCGGGTCTATCGTCTCGACTACGGCCATCTCGTGGACTATGACCGAACGGCGGAAAACCCCTTTCAACTGGCGAAATAGCGTTGCCATCAGGCGGACTGTTCCTGCCGTTTGCACTCATCGAGGGGGCAACTGCTGCAATAGCCGACGCCGGGAAGGCGGTAGCGAATGCAGCAGATGCGCCTCAGGCGCTGCGGCTCGTCTGCGCCGACATCCTGGTAATGCACGGGGGCGAACAACGGATTGCGCTGACCATTGGGGCGCAGGCGGCTGGTCAGGATTTCTCTGGCCGGTGCGGTGCTGTCTGCGTTGGCCAGCGGGTGAAGGTCGATACGGCTGGTGACGAACTCGAAGGTATTGCCGGCATTGCTCCAGAACAACCGGGGCGACGCCCGGGAGGCACTGACCAGGGTTTCGATGACGGGCTCCAGGTGGCCCTCGATCAGGGTATGGAATCGTTCGAAGGCCGTGCAGGGGGGCAAGGGGCGGCCCGCATGGGGCAGGTGCAACGCTTGTGGCCTGGCGTCATGGCCCAGTTGTATCCCCGTGTCGGCCAGGGCAAGCGGCAGATCGCATTGCTGGAGCAGATTGGCCGCCATCACCGGTGCCAGGAATGTGCTGAAGTACCATTTGGACCACAGCGAGACCAGGGCCAGGCGCTCATCGGTTTTGTACCGTGCCTGCAAGTCATCGACGAACGCATTGAAATGCCCGGGCTGGAAGAACCTGTCTCCCGGTACGTCCGTACGAGGATGGCTGCGCAGTTGCAGCTTTTCACCATGGTCGGCGAGCGGACCGGTGAACAGCGGGGCAAGGCTGGGGATCATCGACTCATCCGTGGACCGCGAATTGAGAGAGGTTATCGTTCAGAAGGGCTCGAAGTATAAACAGGGTATTGCCGCGATGCGACTGTTCGACGTCGAAATGAAATTTTGAGAAACAAGCATAAAATTTGAGATATTAATGAGAATCGATACCATTAGTATTGTATCGTAGGATCCTTCCCGTCATACCCGTCAAGGAGCAAGCAATGAGTTTGGACAGTCCGGATACGCGCTTTCTGGTGGTCGTCAATGATCAAGAGCAGTACTCAATCTGGCCGGATTATCGAAGTGTGCCCAACGGCTGGCGCACGCTCGACGTGAGCGGCAGCAAGCAAGAGTGCCTGGACTATATCGAAAAGGTCTGGACCGATATGCGCCCGCTAAGCTTGCGCCAGGCCATGCAGGAACAAGGACAGGGCTGATCGCCCGCGACAGAGTTTCTTCACCTCAGGGATTCAATATGGAAAGCGTCCAGCCCCGTCTACCCTCCAGCGCAACCTTCACGCTGGAACAGTTTCGTCAGCAAGCGCCGCGTGAACTGAATACCAACCCGTATCTGCAACGCCAGGCCGCCCGTGAATCGAATGCCCGGTCTTACCCGCGGCGTATTCCATTGGCGCTGCAGGAAGCCCATGGCCTCTATGTCCGCGACACCCAGGGGCAACTGTTCATGGATTGCCTGGCGGGGGCGGGGACTCTGGCGTTGGGGCATAATCACCCGGTAGCCATTGCGGCCATGCGACAAACGCTCGACTCGGGCTTGCCTTTGCATACCCTGGATCTCACGACACCGGTCAAGGATCGTTTCGTCGAAGACCTGTTCGACGCGCTGCCGGAAAATTTTGCCCGTCATGCGCGCATCCAGTTTTGCGGTCCGACTGGTGCCGACGGCATCGAGGCGGCCTTGAAACTGGCCAGGACGGCCACCGGACGCAAACCGATCCTGTCGTTCTCTGGCGGCTATCACGGCATGACGCTGGGAACATTGAGCCTGATGGGCAACCTGGGGCCCAAACAGGCCCTGGGTTCGCTGATGGCTGACGTGCAGTTCCTGCCATACCCTTATGACTACCGTTGCCCGTTCGGCATTGGCGGCGAAGCCGGGATCGATGCAGGCCTGCATTTTATCGAACAACTGCTCAGTGACCCGGAATCGGGCGTCTTGCCACCCGCGGCCGTGGTGGTCGAAATCGTACAGGGCGAGGGTGGGGTGATCCCGGCACCGATCCGTTGGCTCCAGGGCCTGCGCCAGTTGACGCGCAAGTTTGGCGTGGCGCTGATCATCGATGAAGTACAGACCGGGCTGGGCCGTACCGGCAAACTGTTTGCATTCGAACATGCGGATATCGAGCCGGACATCCTCGTGCTCTCCAAGGCCATCGGCGGCGGCCTGCCGCTGGCCGTGATGGTATACCGCGAAGAACTCGATACCTGGAAACCAGGCGCCCATGCCGGCACTTTCCGCGGCAATCAGATGGCGATGGCGGCGGGGGCTGCAACGTTGCGTCACATCATCGGCGAAGACTTGCCTGGGCACGCCGAGGTCATGGGGCAACGATTGATGGGGCATCTGCGTCGGCTGCAAAGCGATTACGCGTGCCTGGGTCAGGTCCGCGGCCGAGGATTGATGGTGGGGGTGGAGATCGTCAGCGATACGCCGAGCGATAACCGTGTACCGGCAGCGGACACGGCCCTGGCCCAGGCCATCCAGCGTCAATGCCTGCGCCTGGGTGTCATTCTGGAGCTTGGCGGCCGCCATGGAGCCGTTGTGCGTTTCCTGCCGCCGTTGATTATCCAGCCTGAAGAAGTCGACGTGTTGGTTGAACTCTTCCACGTCGCTTTGGCCAATGCGCTGACAGAGGTCAAGGGAAGGACGCTGCACATCGCGTAAAAACCTGGCAGTGACGCTTGAAGCAATGCCCCGATTTTTCGGGGCATTGTTTTTTGGGCGGCGGGAGTGAGGCGGTATTCAGCCATAAACCTTCAGCATCCTTTGTTTGAATGCCTTGGGGTCAAAAGGCCGAGGTTTGCCGCTTCTCCTCGTCCCGATGCGAACGTCCAGAGGGAGTTAACGCTCCATGGAGAAATCATGAACCTTTCAAAAGCCGTAAGCTCGTAACATTTAGACACATTGCTATGGCTTCGGGTTCGTAAAGGTGCACCATGCGACTGATCCATCCCTCTGCTCGTTTTCGTCCGTATACATCCGCCTCGGGAGGGTGGGGCTCTGCTCATTCGGTCCTGAATATCCTATGGCGAGAACAGGCTGTATTTAAGGGGGCAAAAGCATTACTCAGGCAAAATAAGCCTCACGGTTTTGCCTGCGTAAGTTGCGCCTGGGCCAAGCCCGGCGACCCCCATGCACTGGAGTTCTGTGAAAATGGCGCCAAGGCAACCGCCTGGGAACTAACGTCCTTACGCACCGGCCCCGACTTTTTTCAACGACATTCCTTGACCGAGTTGCGCAGCTGGAGCGATCACGACCTGGAACAACAGGGTCGGCTTACTCACCCGCTGCGTTATGACCCGCAGTCGGACCGATACGTAACGACGACCTGGGAGCAGGCCTTCGGCGAAATCGGTGATTGTCTGCGCAGCCTTTCTCCGGACGAGGTGGTGTTCTATGCCTCCGGTCGGGCCTCTCTTGAAGCTTCTTTCATGTATCAGCTCTTCGCGCGCGCGTACGGCACCAACAATTTGCCGGATAGCTCGAACATGTGTCACGAGAGCACCTCGGTGGGGTTGCAGCAAAGTATCGGTGTACCTGTAGGCACTGTGACGCTCGCTGACTTTGAACACACGGATTGCATTTTTTTCTTTGGCCAGAATGTTGGAAGTAATAGTCCACGAATGCTCCATCCGCTCCAGGAAGCCCGGAAGCGCAAAGTCCCCATCATTACGTTTAACCCTATCCGGGAGAGAGGGCTGGAGCGCTTTGTCAATCCGCAATCACCGGCCGAAATGCTTGGACCTAAGTCAACGTTAATCAGCACCCAGTACCATCAAGTCAAGATAGGCGGAGACACCGCAGCGGTCTTGGGGATAGCCAAGGCCCTCTTCCACATGGAACAGCACGCCAGCAACAGTGGTGGCCAGACGGTGCTCGACCACGAGTTCATTGCCCAGCACACCGAAGGATTTTCTGAGTTTCAAGCCGAGGTAGAACGCCATGACTGGGCAGAGCTTGAGCGGATCTCGGGTCTTGGAAGAGCCGCCATGGAGGCTGCGGCGACGGTTTACGCACGAAGTGAAAAAGTGATGGTGGTCTACGGCATGGGCATGACTCAGCATCGGCAAGGAGTTGAAAACGTGCAGATGCTGGTAAACCTTTTGCTGCTACGCGGCAATATGGGTAAAGCGGGGGCCGGTATCTGCCCAGTGAGGGGGCACTCCAATGTCCAGGGACAACGAACGGTCGGTATTACCGAAGACCCGGCCAAAGTGCCCAAGGAGAAAATTGAACGGCTGTTTGGCTTCAAGGTTCCAGAACAAAAAGGGCTGACGACTGTAGATGCCTGCGAGGGAATATTGAATGGCAGCGTCAAAGGCTTCATCGGACTGGGTGGCAATTTCTTGCGAGCGGTCCCTGATACCAATCGCATGGAGCCTGCATGGTCAGCCTTGGCTGTCAGCGTACAGGTTGCCACAAAACTCAACCGGACCCATCTTGTTCCTGGCACGCATACCTGGCTGCTACCTTGCCTTGGTCGAATCGAGATCGACCGGCAAAACAATGTAGAGCAGAGCTACACCACCGAGGACAGTACGGGGTGTATTCGCGCCTGGCGGGGTACTGCCGAGCCCGCCAGTGGTCAGCTATTATCCGAGGTGTCCATTATTTCCGGTCTCGCGCAAGCCACTCTCGGCGGCGAGACCCGAATACCCTGGCAGCAATGGCGACAAAATTACGCCGCAATTCGCCTGGCCATCAGCGAGGTATACCCGGACATTTTCCATGACATGGAAGCCCGCATGTGGGAGCCAGGCGGCTTTCACCGTCCGCTGGGGGCGAGCCAGCGCAAATGGACGACGCCTTCCGGTAAAGCGCAGTTCGTATCGCCGTCTAATCTTGATGAAGACGACGATGTCGATGAGGTAGATCCTGACCGTAGAAGTGTCCTGCAGTTGATGACCTTGCGCAGCAACGATCAATTCAACACAACTGTCTATGGCTATAACGATCGTTTTCGTGGCGTTAAAGGTACCCGAAGCGTCGTTTTCATGAATAGAAGCGATATTGTCCGTTTGGGATATGTACCCGGCGAATGGGTGCGGTTGCGCACGGCAGTCGAGCCGCAGGTCGTGCGAGAGGTTGGTCCTTTCCAGATCGTTGCTTATGACATTCCGCAAGGCTGCGCAGCCTCCTATTATCCTGAGTCAAACCCGTTGATTCCGCTCTGGCACCACGCGAAACAGAGCAAGGTTCCTGCTGCTAAATCCATTCCGGTGGTACTGATCAGAGCGCAGCCAAGCGCGTCGGAGGCGGACAATGCCATACCAGATGAGGATCAAGCCATTTAGGTTCCGGAGTCCGACGATACATGGAGAGTTTTGAGACAGCCCTGCTGGCCGCCCGTGCCCAGTTTGCGATCACTGTCGGTTTTCATATCGTGCTGGCTGCCTTCACCATCGGCATGGCTAATTTCCTGATGGTGCTGGAGGCGCTCTGGCTATGGCGACGAAACCCGGTCTACCTGTGCATCTACCGCTACTGGCTGAAAATCTTTGCGCTCAATGTGGCAATTGGAACGGCGTCTGGCTTGATCCTGGAATACCAGTTTGGCCTTAACTGGTCACGCCTTTCCTCTATGGCGGGGGAGGTGATCGGGCCGCTGATGTTTTATGAGGTCATGGCGGCTTTTTTTCTGGAAGCGGGGTTTTTGGGAATAATGCTCTTCGGCATGAAAAAGGTCGGCCGAGGTCTGCACTTTTTTTCCACATCTGCGGTAGCGGTGGGGTCGCTGATCAGCGCGTTTTGGATCTTGTCGGCGAACTCCTGGATGCAGACGCCGGCCGGTTACGCGATTGGGCCTGACGGCCGTTTTATCGCGCAGGACTGGTGGGCGATCATTTTCAATCCGTCTTTCCCCTATCGATTCACCCACATGATGTTGGCCACCCTGTTAGGAACGGCCTTATTTGTCGCTGGAGTATCTGCTTGGCAATTGTTGCGGGATCACACCCGCGAACATGTGCGGGTGCAGTTTTCCATGGCTTTGTGGGCAGTGGCAGTATTGGCACCGGTTCAGATCGTCGTAGGGGATCTTCATGGGGAGCACACCCTCAAGTTTCAGCCGCAGAAAGTGGCCGCTATGGAGGGGACCTGGACCCGCCCGCCAGAGGGCGCCGGGGAACCGCTACGTTTGTTTGCCATCCCCGACATGGAGGAGCGTCGCAATCATCTTGAGTTGGCGATCCCTCGAGTTGCTTCGCTGTATCTGCGTCACGATCTGAGCGGCACAATCGCGGCGCTGGATGAATTCGCTGCGCAGGATATCCCGCCGGTTCCTGTCGTGTTCTGGGCCTTTCGCGTGATGGTGGGGTTGGGTGTTTTGATGCTCGGCTTGGGCGTCGCGAGCTTGATTCTCAGGTGCAGAAAGCGTCTCTATGATGCCCGCTGGTTGCAGAAATGGTGCGTTTTGATGGCGCCCTCCGGATTCGTGGCCATGCTAAGCGGTTGGGTAGTCACCGAAGTAGGCCGGCAGCCATTTACGGTCTGGGGCCTGTTGCGGACGGCAGAAAGCGTTTCCCAAATATCGCACCAGCAAATCCTGACCTCGACCCTACTCATCCTGGGTTTTTATCTCGTGGTATTTGGAATCGGCCTATGGGTTCTCCTGCGTATTTTGCGCCAACCTGCAGGAGTAGGCGAAGCTGGGCCACAGCCGACGATTGCCGATGAAATCGGCAAATAGTGGGGAGGGTAGATGGCCGACGGGGATTGGATCATTTTGCTGTCAGCCGCAGCGCTCGCGTTTTCGGTGATCAGCTACGCGTTGCTTGACGGCGCCGACCTTGGCGTTGGAATGCTGATGGGTGTGACCCGGCGCGCCAGGCATCGTCGCGCCATGGCGGTTTCCATCTTGCCTATCTGGGATGCCAATGAGACCTGGCTGGTGTTGGGTGGCGGTGGGTTGCTCGCGTTATTCCCCAAGGCATATGCAGTTCTGCTGCCGGCGCTCTATATACCCTTCATCATCATGTTTATGGCCCTGATCGTTCGCGCAATGGCGCTGGAGTTTCGCGATGAAGCTACTCGCCATGGCTTAAAGCGGATTATCGACCTGCTGCTTGGCTTGGGATCATGGGTAGCGGGTATGTGCCAGGGGGCAGTATTGGGGACATTGGTTCAAGGTGTGTCGTCCCGGGATGGTCAGTTCAGCGGGACGGGCTGGGAATGGTCAGGCCCATTTCCCATTTTCTGCGGCGCGGTCCTGGTGGTGGGGTATCTGTGGCTGGGAGCATGTTGGCTTTATTGGCGGACGGAAGACGAACTGCAATCAAAAGTACGTGCGCAAGCAAAGGCACTTTCATGTCTGACGATTGTGTTGCTGATGATTCTTGTGGGGTGGACGTCGACCTTGGCCAGCCAATACGCGACTCGACTGGCGACGCCGGAAATCATGATTCCTGCCAGCGTTTCAATGTTGACCCTGACGATGCTCTTCTTTGCAGGGTTCCGAACGCAGTTTCATTACCTGCCATTGTTCTGTGCGATCGGGGTCTTTGTCATTGGATTTGTTGTTATGGTCGCGACGCTATACCCGCTTATCGTCCCGCCTGACGTTACGCTGTCGAACGCTGCTTCGGGGCCGGTCAGTCAGCGATTCATGCTTATTGGCTTTGCCGTCTTGATCCCAATGACGCTCTTTTACAACACCTACGGATTCAGGGTTTTCAGCGGCAAGATCAGGCCCGTCAAGGACTGAGTAGAGCTGGCCGATTGCACCTCGCAGGCTTTCTCCTGATTCGATGCAACGAATGTCGCGTGGTGGCCTCCTATGAAAACGAGCGGCGCTTCGGTTGGAGAGGGGCGACTGCGGTTTTTCATGACGGAGGTGATTGTGTCCATGACGGCAGCTGAGAAAAATCATGTCGACTGGCTGGTCGAACAATCGATGCTCAATGCTGCGAGGAAGCGCGCCAAGCTCTACTCGGGCCAGGGACGGATGTGGCAGCAGCCCTATGCGCATACTCGGCCTCGCGACGCCTCGGCATTGGCGTCGGTGTGGTTCACTGCGTATCCGGCTTCCATCGTTACCCGCGAAAATGGCACTGTGCTTGAAGCGCTGGGGGATGAAACCTTATGGCATGCGCTGTCGAGAATCGGTATCCAGGGCATCCACAATGGCCCCTTGAAAAGGTCCGGTGGCCTTTCGGGCAGTGACTACACCCCTACGATTGACGGCAATTTTGACCGCATCGGTTTCGACATCGACCCGCAGTTGGGCACCGAGGCGCAGTTGCAAGCGTTGACCCGGATGGCCGCCGCGCACAATGCGGTCGTCATCGAGGATGTCATCCCGTCTCATACCGGCAAAGGCGCGGATTTTCGTTTGGCCGAGATGGCATATGAAGATTATCCGGGGCTCTACCACATGGTGGAAATCCGCGAGGAGGATTGGCCGCTGCTGCCCGACATTGCCGAGGGGCGCGATGCGCAGAACCTCACCCCGCAGCAGGTCGACGTTCTGCGGGACAAGCATTACATCGTCGGACAGTTGCAACGGGTGATCTTCTTCGAACCAGGCGTCAAGGAAACCGATTGGAGTGCGACCCCGGTGGTGATGGGCGTTGACGGCAAGCCGCGCCGTTGGGTCTATCTGCATTACTTCAAGGAAGGGCAACCTTCGCTGAACTGGCTGGACCCGACCTTTGCCGCTCAGCAGATGATCATCGGGGACGCGCTGCATGCCATCGATGTCTCGGGGGCGAAAATCCTGCGTCTGGACGCCAACGGATTTCTTGGCGTCGAGCGCAAGCTCGAGGGTACCGCCTGGTCCGAAAGCCATCCGCTATCGATCACCGCAAACCAGTTGCTCGCTGGAGCGATTCGCAAGGCCGGCGGCTTCAGTTTCCAGGAACTGAACCTGACCGTAGACGATATCGCCGCCATGTCCCACGGAGGGGCTGATCTTTCCTACGACTTCATCACCCGACCCGCCTACCAGCACGCCTTGCTGATGGGCGATGCCGAATTCCTGCGCTTGATGCTGCGGCAGATGCACACCCTCGGCATCGATCCGGGTTCGCTGATCCATGCATTGCAGAATCATGATGAATTGACCCTGGAGTTGGTGCACTTCTGGACCCTGCACGCGCACGATACTTACCTCTATCAGGGGCAGACCTTTCCCGGCAGCATCCTGCGCGAGCACATCCGCGAGCAGATGTACGAGCGCCTCACCGGCGAGCATGCGCCCTATAATCTGAAATTCGTCACCAACGGCGTGTCCTGTACCACTGCGAGCATCATCACCGCAGCGCTGGGAATTCGCGATCTCGACACCATTACGACGGCAGATATCCAGCAGATTCGCCAGGTTCATTTGCTGCTGGTGATGTACAACGCGATGCAACCCGGCGTATTCGCATTGTCTGGCTGGGACCTGGTGGGCGCATTGCCGTTGCCGGCCGAACAGGTCGAGCATCTGATGGGCGACGGCGACACCCGTTGGATCCATCGCGGTGCCTACGATCTGGTGGACCTCAACCCTGATGCGGCATTGTCGGCCGGCCAGATGCCGCGTCCGAAGACCCTGTACGGCAGCTTGCCAAGCCAGTTGAAAGATCCGGATTCGTTCGTCTCACAGCTGCGCAAAATCCTCTCTGCGCGCCGTGCCTATGACATCGCCGCCAGTCGCCAGATACTGATTCCGGACGTCGAGCATCCGGGGCTGCTGATCATGGTTCACGAATTGCCGGCTGGCAAAGGTACGCAAATCACCGCGCTGAACTTCGGTTCGACCCCGATCACTGAAACCCTGCACCTGCCCAATATCGCACCGGGGCCGGTGGTCGACATCATTAATGAACGGGTCGAAGGCGACCTTACGCCTGAGGGCGAATTCACCATTACGCTGGATGCGTTCGAGGGGTTGGCGCTGCGGGTGGTGAGCAGCTCACCGATGCTCTAGGGCTTGGGAAAGCGAGGTGGTTGATCGCACAGTCACCCAGCCATGCCATAATTTCTAGTCAAGGCTTTGTCTATGCTCTGCTCCGTCACCCATGGGGAAGAGCTGGCCTGGATAACCTGCAGCCTTGAGGCATCCGCTACGCTGATCGGAGCTGAGCTTCGATCGCTGCCTTGTCGATCACCGACCAGACCTCGCGGATTCTGCCGTCCTCGAACCCGTAGAAGACGTTTTCGGCGAAGGAGAGGCGTGTCCCATTCACCGCCAGGCCCAGGAATTCCCCGACCGGCGTGCAATTGAAGGCCAGGCGAGCCGCCAACTTCGGTGGGTCGATCACCAGGAATTCAATGGCAAAGCGCAAGTCGGGGATGGCCCGATAATCCGCTTCCAGCATGCTTCGATAGCCGTGCAACCCTAATGGTCTCGCGTTGTGAACCACATCCGGGTGCACGAAATGCCCCAGGTTTTCCCAGGCCTGTGCGTTCAGGCAGGCGATGTAGTCGCTATAAAGATCTGCGAGGTTCGAGGTCATGGGGTGATTCTCCTCTGCATGTCTGTTCTTGCCTTTCTGCGATCTTAGCGAGTGTCAGGCTGACAGCAAAGTCAGGCTCACCCTTGGGACGAAAAGCGGAGATAACTGCGTAAACGGTACCCGAAGACTACCTTGATCTATTGTGTGTAGTGAAAAGCACTCATCACGGGGTGATTATGTTCGAAGGTTTCCAGTTGGAAATGATCAGCTTGTCCGAGGCGACTTTGCGCGTTCGTTACGGTGGCTCTGGCCCGCCGTTATTATTGCTTCATGGTCACCCCCGTACCCACACCACCTGGCATAAGGTTGCACCGCTGCTGGCCAGATCTTTTACGGTGGTCTGCCCGGACTTGAGAGGATTTGGCAGGTCCAGTAAGCCGACGAACCCTCATGACTACGGTGCTTTTTCGAAGCGAGCGAAGGGCCGGGACTGCGTCGCGCTCATGGAGAGCCTTGGGTTCGATAAGTTCTACTTGGCGGGCCATGACCGAGGCAGTTACGCTGCTTTTCGCACAGCGCTAGACCATCCGTCACGGGTGTTGAAGTTGGCCGTTTTGGATGGCGTGCCCATCCTGGAAGCGCTTGAACGATGTGGGGCACGGTTCGCGTCCAAATGGTGGCACTGGTTTTTCTATGCCCAGCCTGACAAGCCAGAAAGGGCCATTCTCGCGAATCCAAAAGCGTGGTACGGGGGAGACGCAGAGGCCATGGGGCGAGAAAATTATGAGGACTTTCAGGCCGCGATTCACGATCCCGAAACCGTGATTGGAATGCTCGGTGATTACCGCGCAGGAATCGAGCTGGACCATCTGCACGACCAGGAAGACCGTCAGGCTGGTCGTAAGCTTCAATGCCCGCTCCACGTGATGTGGTCGTTGCAGGATGACCTGGAGGACCTCTATGGCGATGTGCTTGCGGTTTGGGCGCCGTGGGCAGAACAGAAAGTCACTGGCGCCGGCATTGACAGCGGTCATCACATGGCCGAAGAGGCGCCGGTCGAGTTGGCTTGCGCACTGGAGGCTTTTTTCTCCGGGCGATGAGCATCTTGACGGGGGCGGCGAAAAGCTCAATGCGACCCAGGCAACGGCAAAAGGCCCGCATGCGCGGGCCTCATGTTGCCAATTGCATTTATTGCGCGGCTTTTTCGATCAGGTTTGCCACCACCTTCGGGTTGGAAACCATCACCACATGGGAGGCGCCTTTAACCACGACGGTTTGCTTGGCATGCGCACGCTCGGCCATGAACGCCATGGCCTGCGGAGGAATGTTCTTATCCTTGTCGCCATACACGAACCAGGACGGAATGGTTTTCCAGGCAGGATCCGTGGCGGCTTCGTTCAGCGCGGCGACGGTGATGGGGCGTTGGCCGGCCGCCATCAGGCGAGCTTCAGCCTCAGGCACATCGGCTGCGAACTGGTCGTGGAATTTATCCTGCTGGATGTAGAGATCCTTGCCACCATCGGCCAACTCGACCGGAGCCGACAAGGCCGAGGCGAGGGTGCCACCCGGGAATCGTCCAGACAGCTCTGCCGCGGTCTCGCCTGCTTCCGGGGTGAAAGCCGCCACATACACCAGGCCCTTCACGTTCTGATTGCCATACGCCGCCTCGCTGATCACCGCGCCGCCATAGGAGTGGCCGACCAGAACCACGGGTGTCTTGATGTTCTTGACGATGCTTGCCACCGATTGTGCATCACTGCTGACGCCACGTAGCGGGTTCGCCGCCGCAATGACCGGATAACCGTCTTTTTCCAGAATCTTGACTACGCCGTTCCAGCTCGACGAGTCGGCGAAAGCGCCATGGACCAAGACCACAGTGGGTTTGACGTCAGCAGCGTTTGCAAAACCAGTGGCTGCGAAAGCGGTGGCGAGGGCCAGACCAGAAAGAAGCTTTTTCATGAGTGACTACCTGTAGAGAAGGAAAAGGGCGGTTGCCAAGTGGTTGTGGTGCGCAATAAATATTTGCGCGCTAATCAGTCGAGATAAAGTTACCGCCTAAAATGTTTGCGCGCAAGATATTTTCGAAGAATCAATTAAAGATTCATATAAATTATTGTTTTTAAATTGATTATTTTTTGAAGGGCGGTGGGTCCAGATCGAACCCTTCGAACTGCGAGGGGAAGGGAAGGTGTTCCACCCTCTGGAGCACACCGTTGCGGTGACTTCATCGGGTGTTTTGGTACTGACGTTGCTCTCGGATGAGCTGGGAGGGTGTCAGGGGCGTTTTGTCCAAGGTCATACAGGCGTTGCGACGGTGATCGGAGAAAGAGGGGGCGCCCCTTGGCTGCCTGTTGCTCTGAGGCGGCTTACGTTCTCCCTCTCTATGACCCGACTACGAAGCTACGCGGTTTTTCCCCCCGCGCTTGGCCTTGTACAGTGCGGCGTCCGCTGCTTGCAGCAATAGGATTTGATCGGTCCCGTTACGCGTCGTCGAGGCCACGCCAAAGGATGCGGTCACGCTGAACGTCTGCATTCCATCCGTAGGGCTCATGCTTTCCAGCGAACCCCGGATGGATTCGGCTCGCAGGAGAGCGTCTTCAATGGAGCAATCTGGCAATATGATGATCAGCTCTTCTCCACCAAAGCGGCAGGCGACATCGGTGGCTCTGATTGACTTCATGATCAAGGATGCCGTGCTTCGCAACACCGCGTCCCCCGCAGAATGACCATGGATGTCGTTCAGTTTTTTGAAGTTGTCCAGATCGAGCATGATGACGCTCAGGTCCACTGCATCTCGAGTGGCTTTGGAGAGTTCGCGCTTGAGTGTTTCCTCCATGAAGCGACGGTTATACAGGCCAGTCAGCGGGTCTTTAATCGACTGGACTTGCAGGACCTGGCGCATCCTGCCGTTTGCCAGCGCTAGCGCGGTTTGCTCTGCGGCAGCCTCCGCAAACTGGCGGCTGATTTCCTTATCGCCATTTCCGCCAGCATGCTGGATATGCAAGAGTCCCAGTGTTTCTCCGTAGGCTATCAGCGGCAGGCACCAGTGAATGTCGCCATCGTCGAACTCCGATTTGTCTGAGTAGTGGGCGCAGCGCAGCTCATGACGATGTTCAACCACATGGGCATGGCCTCGCCGTATGGCCCAACAGTCTTTGGGGCCGATGAGAGCGTCTGATTGAGCCTCGACATGGCCCCAGCTTGCGGCGGGTTGCAAAGCATCAGCCGAATTGCGGTACAGGTACAGCGTTCCGCTACTGCCGTCCAGTAACTGTTGGCAGTAAGTGCTGACCAGCTGGAGTGTTTCCTCTTGGCTCATCTCGGTCTGGAGCAGGCGAGCCATTTCTGCGAGCAAACCTATTTCTGTATTGCGCCGCTTAAGGTTTTTCAGGCTTTTGCCCAGTTGGGTGCTTGAAGAAAGCGCGCTAGCTGTCGATTCGGCCTGGCGTTTTATGGTCTGACGCATGGACACGTAAATGAAACGCCCCAGCACCAGCGTAAGCAGGAAGCTGGCGATGGAAACGGCGACGGCCCAACGCAAGTTGGCGTTAAGCTGGTTGTCCAGAACAGCCACTTCCTCGACTTCAGCTTGAATCAGCTCGCCTCCCAGGTCGCGGACCTGGTCCATGAGGTGCTTGCCGTTGCCCGTGGCGATTTCGGCCACCGTCGCAGCAGCGCCTTGAGTGCTGCGCAGCTTGATCACCATTTCCAAGTGGTCCAGCTTCAGTGCGGACTTCTCGATGAAGTCCTCCACCTTGGCGATCTCAGCGGACGAATCGTGTCGATAGTTTTCACGAAGCAGCTTGATCGCATCGGGAAGCTGCGACGTGGCGACGTAATAAGGCCGCAGAAATGTCTCCATCCCCGTTAATGCATACCCACGTTCGCCTGTCTCGGCATCCACGAGCAAACTTTGCACCGTGCGAATGCCGTCCAGCTGCTTTTCTACCAGGTTGCGGTCATTACGCGTTTCGTTCGTCCAGAACAGGGTAAACGGACCTACCGCGGCCGTGACGGACATGACCAACGTGGCAGTCGCTGCTGCGAGGAGAAGTCTGGGTGTGCGATGGGGCATCGTCAGCTCCAATGGGATTCACATCTTTATCGGCAAGTAAGGTTAATGGCGTAGGTGTATCACGCTAAAACCGTTAGGCGGTCAAAAGATCGTACATTCGCTGAGAGACCGCGCGGCTTTACGCGACCTCGCGTTTCAGAAACTTCGGCCCGCGCCGATTCAGGTGGTGTCGGCTACAGTTCCTTGTACCCGCAGGGATGTATCACGACCGCCACGGAATATTAATCATGACGAAACGCCCTCCGTTCCAATCGCTCGGCTGCGCCGAATGCCGCAACCATGAGGCGTTGGGGTTTGATTTCACCATGGCCTTCCAGCCTATTTTCAACGTCCGGACACGCGCTGCGTTTGCTTATGAGGCGTTGGTCAGGGGCATCAACGGCGAATCGGCTGGCTACATCCTGGGGCTCGTGAACGACAACAACCGCTACCGATTCGACCAGGCTTGCCGGGTGAAGGCCATCGAAGAAGCCGCAAGGCTGGGGTTGCTGGACATTCCCGACTGCTTGCTGAGCATCAATTTCCTGCCCAACGCCGTATACCGACCAGAGACGTGTATCCGGGCCACTCTGGAAGCGGCGCGCCTGACCCATTTCCCGCCAGAGAGGCTCATGTTCGAAGTGACCGAAGGCGAGAAGGTGGTAGACCCCGAGCACCTCAAATCGATTTTCGTGGAGTACGCGCGTCAGGGTTTCATGACCGCCGTCGACGATTTTGGCGCGGGCTATTCGGGCCTTAACCTGCTGGCCATGTTCCAGCCGCAGGTGTTGAAGATTGACATGGCACTGACCCGAGACATCGATCGAGACTCGGTCAAACAAGCGATCGTCGAAGGCATCATCCTGGTCGCCAGACGCTTGGATATCCTGGTCATCGCCGAAGGTGTCGAGACCCGTGAAGAAAGCTCGACGCTGCTAGGCATGGGTATCGAACTGATGCAGGGATATTTGTATGCAAGGCCCGCGGTCGGTCATCTCCCGGCTGGATGCTTCGATGACGGCGTGCTGTAAAGGCGGGCTCGAATCCATAGGTTCGCTGCGGCAGGAGTGCTTCATGGGCCCATCCAGTTATCCAAGAAATCCGTGAGTATGTCTGTGGATAACCGTGCTGATGCCCGGTGGGCAGGGGGTTTTAACGGGCGCTCAAAAAATGTACAGGCAGGTTGGCATCATGGGTCCAGACGGGTGTTTGGCCTCGTCCGAAGAACAGACACGCTCTCGCTCGGAGCTGGATCAGCGGCGGCTCATGTCCGCCAATAACCATTCACGAAACACCTCGGCTGCCGAAACACCAATGCTGGTGGGATTCAGCGCCAGGTAATACCCTCGGCTGGTACGGTACTCATGGGGCAGTACCCGAACGAGGGCGCCGGATTCCAGCAGGTCGTCAATCATCGCGCCCCATCCCAGCGCGATGCCTTCGCCTTCCAATGTCGCTTGAAACAACAACGCAGAGTTGTTGAACGACAGCGCTGGCGTAGGCGGTGCATACGTGACGCCCATCTGTTGCAGCCAGACCGGCCAGTCCACCACGGGCCAGCGAATCCAGCGCCAGTGTTCACGGTCCAGGTGAAGCAAGCGTTCCTCCAGCAATTGTCGCGGCTCATGCAGTTGGCGATCGCCCAGATAGGAAGGGGAGCAGACAGCAAGTATCGTCTCATCGAAAAGCCGATCCAGCCTGACCCCGGGGCCCTGTCCTTCACTGCCAGTGGTGAACCCGATATCGATGTTTTCGCCCACCAGATCAAAATCGCGATCCAGTGCCAGCAGGCGCACGCCAATGTCCGGATGCGCTCGCTGGAAGGCTTGAAGGCGAGGGCGCAGCCAGTATGTCGAAAAGCCAATGGTGGCCGCGAAGGTAACGACTCCGGAAACACCGTTGCGCAGATCGTGCACGGTGTCGGCAATGCGCTCCAGGCTTTGGTCCACGGTGGCATAGAGACGTCGGCCGGCCGAGGTCAGGCTGATATGGCGATGGCCGCGCACGAACAGCGGCTGCCCCAATGATTCCTCCAGTACCCGGATCTGTCGGCTCACTGCGGCCTGGGTCACACACATTTCCCGCGCTGCCGATGTGAAACTCAGCAGGCGTGCGGCCGCTTCGAAAATCACCAGGGCAGTCAGCGGAGGCAGGCGACGACGTAGTTTTTCCATGGAGAGCGGCCCTTGCGGCTGTTACCGAATGACTCGGCATTCACATTACAAAAGGTTATCCAGCCACCTGACT
The DNA here is from genome assembly GCF_900100025.1 of Pseudomonas sp. NFACC56-3. Taxonomy (NCBI): domain Bacteria; kingdom Pseudomonadati; phylum Pseudomonadota; class Gammaproteobacteria; order Pseudomonadales; family Pseudomonadaceae; genus Pseudomonas; species Pseudomonas sp. NFACC56-3. The sequence continues at coordinate 150,818 of NZ_FMTK01000001.1, forward strand.
TTAAATCGTTTGAGCGGCTTGACGTCGTCTGGCTTGATTGACGCGTACCGATCAGGCCCACCAGGCCTTCAGGGCTTGGCCTATTCGTCAACCTTGCAAAACCGATACCGTCAGAGGTCACTATGAACGCACTGATGAAAGGACTTACGCACGGCCTGAAAGTAATGGCAATCGCAGGCTGTCTGCTAGGCGGCACCGCTTGGTCGGCCGAGCCGCAACCAATCCGTATTGGCTGGGTGGCCTGGCCCGATGCCGAGATCAGCGCCAAGCTCGCGGCTTACGCCATCGAACAGCAATTGCAACGCCCTGTGAAGCTGGTGATGGCCGATATCGGAATCCAATTCAAGGCCATGGAAAGTGGCGCCATCGATTTCATTCCAATGGTATGGCTGCCCACCACCCACAAGGGATATTGGGACAAATACCAGGACAAGCTGGAAGATCTCGGTGTGCTCTATGAGGGGCGCATAGGATGGACCATTCCTGATTCCATTCCCCGCGAAACCCTGAGCAGCATGGCCGACCTGAACAAGCCGGAAGTGCGTGAGAAATTGCGCGGCACGATTCTCGGGCCGGAACCAGGCACAGGCCAATCCACGTTGTCGCAAAAGGCCATGGAGGTCTATGGCATCACTGGCTACAAGCTGGTGTCGTCGTCCGGCGCTGCGGAAGTGACGCAATTCGCCCGGGAAATCGAGCGTGGGCGTTGGAGTCTGCTCAATGGCTGGAACCCGCATTGGATGTTCGCCAAATGGAAGCTGCGTTATCTGGATGACCCCAAAGGCGTTTTCGGCAGCACCGAGCAGGTGCATGTCATCGGCCGCCCTGGTTTTCGCGAAGCGGAGCCGGCCGTCGCAGCCTTCCTGAACAATTACAAATTACCGCTGCCGCAGCTTGAAGCGCTGTTATTGCAAGCCAAGGACAGCTCGGCCGACGCCGCGGTAAAAGCTTATTACGCGGCCAACAAGCCGACTTTCGATGCGATGTTTGCACCCCAGGCGACGGCCGCCGCGCAGTGATTGCCTGACGGCGCCTTCGTTTATAAGCCCAAGCCTTAAGGCTTCGGCTATCTCGGATTCCAGTGCGAGCACCGCCATGTCCAGTAATGATCCGCTGCTGCAACCCTTCGCCATCAAGCATCTGCAGTTGCGCAATCGCGTCGTCAGCACGTCACATGAACCCGCGTATACCGACCAGGGCATGCCACGGCAGCGCTATCGGCTCTATCACGAAGAGAAGGCCAAGGGCGGTGTCGCACTGACCATGATTGGCGGCTCCTCCATCGTGGCACCGGACAGTCCACCGGCCTTCGGCAACCTTGAGATGTACCGCGACGAAATCGTGCCCTGGTTGCGCGAGCTCAGTGATGGCGTGCATCAGCATGGCAGCGCGGTCATGTGCCAGCTCACCCATCTTGGCTGGCGAGGCAGTAACTTTCACGCTGACTGGCTGCCGCTGGTGTGGCCTGGCCATGGACGCGAACCGACCCACCGCAGCTTCACCAAAAAAGCCGAAGACTGGGACCTGGCGCGAATCATTCAGCATTACGCCGACGCCGCGCAGCGCTGCAAGGCGGGGGGATTGGACGGCATCGAACTGGAGGCCTACGGTCATTTGATGGATTCGTTCTGGCTTCCGGCAAACCAACGTGACGACGGGTGGGGGGGCAGCCTGGAAGGGCGCATGCATTTTTCGCTGGAGGTGTTGCGGGCGATCCGCAAGGTCGTGGGCTCTGAGTTCATCGTCGGCATTCGCATGGTGGTCGAGGATGATATGCCCGGCGGGCTGGGTCGTGAGGAGGGCCTGGCCATCGCGCAGACCCTGGTCGATCACGGCATCGATTTCATCAGCGTCATCAAGGGGCGTATCGACAACGATGTCGGCATCGCCAAGGTGATTCCCGGGATGGGCACCCCTGCCGGACCGCACCTGGAATTGGCAGGTGCCGTGAGGCGTGCGGTGTCGGTGCCGGTGATGCAGGCGGCACGGATCAGCGATGTCGCCACAGCCCGTCACGCCCTGCGTGAAGGGCTGGTGGATCTGGTGGGGCTGACCCGTCCGCAGATCGCCGACCCGCATTTGATTGCCAAGGTCTTGGCCGGCCACGAAGAGAGGATTCGTCCCTGCGTGGGGGCCAGTTACTGCATGGACCAGATCTATATCTCCGGCCAGGCTCACTGCCTGCATAACCCGGCTATTGGGCGAGAGAGCAAGTTGCCTCATGAGATCACCCCGTCGGGCGGCCCCGTTCGCAAGGTACTGATCGTCGGTGCCGGTCCTGCCGGACTGGAGGCGGCACGGGTATCTGCCGAGCGCGGACATCAGGTGACAGTGATCGAGGCCAACAGCCAGGCGGGCGGGCAGGTCCGTCTGGCATCCGTGCCATTGCGCCGTCGCGAATTGATCGGCGTGGTGGACTGGCGCGTCAGTGAATGTGAGCGCTTGGGCGTGCAATTGCGCTACAACTGCTATGCCGGGAAAGAGGAGGTGTTGGCGCTGTCACCGGACGTAGTGATCATTGCCACCGGAGGATTGCCGAACACCGAGGTTCTTGAGTATGGCAACGAATGGGTCGTCAGTACCTGGGATATCCTTGCTGGCGACGTCAAGCCGGCAGAGTCGGCACTGGTGTTTGACTATAACGGCGGTCATCAGGCGCTGACCGCTGCGGAGTTCATGCTCGATCATTGCCGCAAACTGGAAATCGTCACGCCCGAACGCATGCTCGGCCCGGACATTGGTGGTTTGAACACGCCGCCTTATCTGAAGGCCTTTGCCGAACATGGCGTGCAACAGACCTTGAGTCATCAATTGACGGGGGTGCGGCGTGAGAACGGCAGATTGGTGGCGACCTTGCGCAACAGGTACGCGGATATCACCAGCGAACGGGTGGTGGACCAGGTCGTGGTTGAGCACGGCATCCTGCCATTGGACGATTTGTATTTCGAACTCAAGGCGCTGTCGCGCAATCGGGGAGAACTGGATCATCAAGCCTTTATCGACATAAAACCCCAATTGCTGGGGGAGGGCGGTCCTGGGTTTCAGTTGTTCAGGATTGGCGATGCGGTGAACAGCCGGGATATTCACGCCGCGATTTATGACGGGATGAGGTTGTCCATGGCGCTTTAGCTTGAGTCACGAAGTGGCCATGGACAACCCGTGGTGATCTTTGTCGCATCAAATACGAGCAGGCCCCGCAAAGTGCGGAGACTGTCCGAATGACTCGATCAGAAGCTCTGTGAGCATTCGTATCTTCCGTGCCGGATGCTGGCCTGGCGGACGGACCACGTACACACCTGCCGGGGGTGGTGGATACCGGGTCATGATCGGCACGAGCGCCCCTGAGTTTACATGCTCATAAGTCAGGCAATCCGGTAGGTACGCGATGCCGAGTCCCGCGGTTGCGGCAGCCACGAGCGCTATGCCGTTGTCCGCCTTGAAGCGGCCCTGCGGACGAACCGTGATGACCTTGTCACCCTCCATGAATTGCCATGCGTCGGTACCCTGCAGGAGAGCCTCATGGGCAATGAGCTCGTCCGGTGTCTCGGGTGCCCCATGCGCTTTTATGTAGTCTGGGCTTGCGACGAGTTTCGTGTAGATCGGGCCGATTTTCCTCGCGATCAAATTGGAGTCGGAGAGGTATCCGACGCGTATCGCACAATCGAACCCCTCGGCAATGAGATCAACGAAGCGATCGCTGTAGCAGGTCTGGATATGAAGCTCGGGGTGACGGTGTGCCATTTGCGCGAGCATGGGCGCGAAATGGGTCGGGCCAAAAGACAGCGGCGCCGCGACGCGTAAGCGACCACGAAGGGCGCCTGTCGGCAGGATCGTTTCTCTGGCTGCCTCGATTTCGGCGCAGACCCTGGCCGCGTAATCTCGGAACGTGGCCCCGGCTTCAGTGAGGGCGGCCCCGCGCGTGGTTCGTGCAAGCAACTGGATGCCAAGTTCCGCTTCAAGCCGGGCGAGCCTGCGGCTGACGATCGACTTGGATACGCCAAGCCGGAGCGCCGCAGGCGAAACGCCCGCTGCGTCAGCCACTTCCACGAATGTTTGCAGCTCTTCTATATCCACGTCAGCGTTCCTCTTTGTGCGACACAGTTAGCCTCGTGTTGCGACTACTGCGTCGGAAATGGGAACAGCATAATCCTTGCTTCCGGGCAATGTCGCCAGTGGCACATGCTGCCTGGAAACCCAAATCCACTGACAACATCAGTAGACACTTCGTCAGGGCCATGCCCGTCCATACGAGTGAGCGTTGGCTCTCTGGCACACGTGCATCACAACTGAGAACAGGACCAGACAATGACAAGCGAGACTATTCGCAACCCCCATACCGACCATCTCTTATCGCCTGAGAATTGCGCGCTGATCATCATCGATTATCAGCCGATCCAGGTCTCCTCGATTCGCTCGATGCCCCGTGACGAGCTCGTTTTCAACATCACGAGCGTTGCCAAGGCGGCCATCAACTACAACCTTCCTATCATTCATTCGACGGTCAACGTCGCGACCGGTCGCAATAAACCGCCGATCCAAGCGTTGCAGGACGTGCTCGGCCATCTTCCGACTTATGACCGCACCTCGATCAATAGCTGGGAAGACACTGAGTTCAAGCAGGCGGTCAAGGGCATCGGCCGCCGCAAGCTCATCATGACCGCGCTCTGGACCGAAGCCTGCCTGACTTTCCCTGTACTGGACGCGATCCAGGAAGGCTATGAAGTGTATGTGCCGGTCGATGCGGTCGGTGGCACGTCAGTCGCCGCGCACGAGGCCGCCCTTCGTCGAATCGAACAGGCGGGCGCGAAACTCATCAGCCGTGTGCAGATGTACTGCGAGCTCCAGCGCGACTGGGCACGGGAGTCGACTGTCCCGGGCTTTATGGGGGTCTTCGAAAACTTCGACGGTTTTAACGCCGAGAAGGCGCTCTAGAAGGCGCCCCGGCACAACTCAGGAAGTTGCAAACAGGAAGGGGGTGGCGCTTGCGAAAGTCGCCACCTTCATTACCTGCCGGTGGCTCAGCGGGTCGTAGGTCGCGATGCGTTTTTCTGCCCAATGGGCTTCGCCCACGGTCGCGATCCTTGGCGCAAGCAAGTGCCCGGCGGATCATGGACGCCGCCTGACGAAAGGACACCAGGCAGTCCGGGTTTGGAAGGTTCGCTATCTCAAACCCAGGCCCATGCATAAACGTACCGGGTCAATACCGAAGTCCTTGCTCATGCCGGCAAGGCAGCGCAGGAGACGCCAGTCGAAACAACAGGTTTATCCCATTCAAACTGGCGATTGGCCAAGCGTGGCCGTTAATGCCCCCTTTCTGGCCACGCCTACCCTCAACAGTGCCGGGCTCCTGACTTAATGTGCCGTTAACTGCATACGCGGTCGCTTCCCATAACAAAAAGCCTGTCAGACGAGCACTCCCGAGAAGAAAGCCATGTGGCCATCCCCCCCGTTTTCCCTGCGTATCGTTCCTATAAGCCTGCTGGCAGCCTTGATTGGCCTGCTCAGTGCCTGCGGTGATGAGTCACCACCAGCGGCCACCACTAATCATGCCACCAACGCGATGCCCTCGGACCCGTCACTCGCGCCCATCTATGACACCAGTTGCAAAATCTGTCATGCCAACCCGGCCTCGGGCGCACCGCAAACCGGCGATGCCAAGGCGTGGACCCCCAGGATCGCGCAGGGGGCGGACACGCTGCTCGACCACATCATCAATGGCTATAACGGCATGCCGCCCATGGGGCTCTGCGTGCAGTGCTCGGAAGAACAATTCCTGGCGCTGACGGCTTTTATGTCCAGCCAGGAAATCCAATAGAACAATCGGGAAAACCTCATGGCTACGGATATCTCACGACGTCAGCTGTTGCAGAGTGCTGCCATAGCCGGCGCGTTTACGGCGTTAACCAGCAACAGCGCGGTGGCTCAGATGCTTCGTGCGCCTCGACTTATCCCTTGGCGCAATTGGTCCGGCGGGCAAAGCTGCCTGCCTCTGAAGAGGCTGGCGCCAAAGGATCTTGATGAACTGATTCAAGTCATACGCCAGGCGCCGGGCAAGATCCGTCCCGTGGGCTCAGCTCACTCGTTCAGTGCGTTGGTGCCGACCGACGATACTATTTTGTCGCTGAGCTATTTCAACGGTTTGCTCGGTCATGACAGCAAGACGCTGCAGGCCGAGTTTGGCGCCGGCACGCCGATGTCGCGCATGGGGCCGGCGCTCAAGGAGATCGGTCAGGCGCTGAAAAACATGGCCGACATCGATTACCAGACCTTGGCTGGCGCTATCTCGACCTCGACCCACGGCACCGGAACACGCTTCACCTCGTATTCCGGGTTTGTCAGTGGCCTGCAATTGGTAACCGCCCAGGGTGAGGTGCTTGACTGCGACGCTACGCACAATACCGAGATTTACACTGCTGCGCGGGTGTCCTTGGGCGCCCTGGGCATTGCCACCAAGGTGCGCATGCAAAACCGCACACCTTACCGGCTGCGGGAGCGTCAATGGGTCGCCAAGACCGAGGAACTGTTGGAGGACGTGGAAAAAAACGTTCGGGAAAACGATCATTGGGAAATGCTCGTGCTGACCCATTCCGACTACGCGCTTTCGATTGCCCTGAACGAAACCACCGACCCTGAAACACCGGCCCTCGGTCCGGAAGAGGCGAGCGCTAACGAGTTCGCCACGATCGTAGAGAAACTCGATAAGTACGGCAGCGACTTTCCCGCAGCCAGGCGCACATTGCTCAACAGCTTGCGCTTTATCGCCGATTTCGAAGACCGGGTCGGCGATTCGTTCAAGATCTACCCCAACGTGCGCACGATACGTTTCAACGAGATGGAATATTCGGTTCCGGCGGAGGCTGGGCCTGCCTGCCTGCGCGAAATTCTCAAGCTGATCGACGACCGGAACCTCAGCACCTGGTTCCCCATCGAGTACCGCTATGTGAAGGCCGACGATATTCCCTTGAGCATGTTCGAGGGCCGCGACAGCTGTTCGATTTCGGTGCATCAGTACTACCAGATGGATCACCATAATTTCTTTGCCGCGGTGGAGCCCATTTTCTGGAAATACGGCGGACGTCCCCACTGGGGCAAGTTGCATAGCCTCAATGCGCGCAATCTTCAGGCGCTGTATCCGCGCTGGCAGGAGTTCACGCGCGTGCGTGAGCACCTGGACCCGGGCGGCAAGTTTCTGAATGCACACTTGTCTTCAATTCTGGGAGTGTCCTGATGAAACGCAGAGCCTTGCAATTCAAGAAGCTGCAAACAGGATGAGGGTGGCGCTTGCGAAAGCCGCCACCCTCATACCGTTCCATTCCAGATAGGGCAATCCTGAGGGCGCAGGGTTTTTTAGGTCGGACATTCAATCCGGCTGAAACGGCGATGCGCTGAGCACCACGCCAGTTTCGTCGACGTACTGCTGCCAGTGGCCAATCAAAATGGCCAGTCTGTCCGGCTGACTCAACGCCAGGTCATGGATTTCGCCCGGGTCCTGGCCCAAGTCATACAGCTGCCAGGTCGCCGGTCCCACGGGGCCGGGGATGTACACGGCTTTCCACTGGCCCTGGCGAATCGCGCGGCGGCCAAACAGCTCCCAGCCGGTGACGGTGTGTTCGTCGTGCACCTCGCGGGTTTCGCCCGACAGGAAGCCCAGCCACGATTTGCCACGCAACGGCGCCACGGGCCTGCCGCGCCACTGTGTGCCGGGATGGCGTACGCCGGCCAGGTCCAGGATGGTCGGTGCAATGTCCATCACTGTGCCGAACCCATGGCTGATGCGCCCCTGGAGCGACAGCTGGGGGTAATGCACCAGCGCCGGCACACGAATCCCACCTTCAGTGGTAAATGCCTTGAACAGCCGCGACGGCGCCGTTGCCACCTGCGCCCACGACGGCCCGTACCAGACGTAGGAGTTGGCGCGGCCGATGTTGTCCAGGCTGTTGTCGTAATGCTGGTTGAGGTAGGTCAGCAACTGCGGCCCGAACTTGGGGAAGGCCTCCAACAAGGCACCTTCGGCACCGTTATCGGACATGAACACAATGAACGTATTGTCCAATTGCCCTTGCTGGCGCAGGTACTCCACCACCCGGCCGATGTTCCAGTCCATGCGCTCGACCATCGCCGCATACACTTCCATGGCACGGGCCGATACCTGGCGCTGCTCATCGGTCAAGGCGGCCCACTGGGTGTTCAATTCGATCAGCGGGTGGGGTTCGACATCGGCGTCGATCAACCCCAGGGCCTTGAGTTTTTCCAGGCGCTCCAGGCGCAATACTTCGGGGCCGGCGTCGTAGCGGCCACGGTATTTTTCAACGATGTCGGCGGGTGCCTGTAACGGCCAGTGCGGTGCGGAAAACGGCAGGTAGGCAAAGAATGGCCGGGCCTGGTCGCGCTCCTTGAGGTACTGCAGCAGTTTGTCGCCAAAGGCATCGGAGGAATAGAAGTCCTTGGGTAGTTGCTCGACGAAGGTATCGTCCTCGATATACAGCGCCGGCGTGGATTTGAGCAGGCCCGGCGTGTGCTCGTCGTAGGTCGGTTCGAAACCGTAGTGGTTGGCCGCCCCTGGCAACAACGAGAACGAACGCTCGAAACCACGAGCGTGGGGCGCCAGTTCGGCGGTCAGGCCCAGGTGCCATTTGCCGCTCATCAGCGTCTGGTAACCGGCTTCGCGCAGCAGCTCCGGCAGCGCCACCACCTTATCGTTCAGGTAGCCTTCGTAGCCGGGCTTGCCGATCAGCTCGGGGGTGAGCGCCTCGGCCATGGTGCCGATGCCGGCGATATGGTGGTCGGTGCCGGTGAGCAGCATCGAGCGCGTTGGCGAACAGGTGGGGGCGGTGTGGAAATCGGTCAACCGCAGGCCATTCAGTGCCAGGGCGTCCAGGTGCGGCGTGGCGATTTCCCCACCAAACGCACCCAGGTCGGAGAAACCCATGTCATCGGCCAGGATCACTAGAAAATTGGGACGTTGCGACATCAAGGCGTTCCTCGTTGGCAGGCAGTCTTTCAGCAGGCGATAAAGGCCAGGGGCAAATCGCGGATCTGTTCGCGCACCGGCGGCTGGTAATGGTCATCGCTGGTCAACTCGTGCAGCAGCTCTTCACGCAACTGGTGGAATTCGAAGCTGCTGCGTTGGCGTGGATGGGGCAGGGCAACGTCGACGACTTGCTTGATTCGCCCGGGCCTCGGCTCCATCACCACCACACGGTCGGCGAGAAAAATCGCTTCTTCCACATCGTGGGTCACCAGCACTGTAGTGATCTTGGCGCGGTCACGAATCGCCAGGAGTTCGTCCTGCATCTGCTGGCGGGTCAGGGCGTCGAGGGCGCCGAAGGGTTCGTCCAGCAGCAGGATGCGCGGGCTGGCCACCAGACCTCGGGCAATCGCCACCCGTTGCGCCATGCCGCCGGATAGCTGGTGAGGATAGGCGCGGGTGAAGTCGCTAAGGCCCACCAGTTCGATAAAGTCGCTGATGCGCCGGTTACGTTCAGCTTCGCCGAGGGGCTCGTTGACCAGCCCCAGGCCGATGTTTTGCGCGACGGTCAGCCAAGGGAACAAGCGGTGCTCCTGGAACACGATGCCGCGCTCGCCGCCGATGCCGTTGACCGTTTGGCCATCGACGCGAATCTCGCCGCGAAACTGGGTGTCGAGCCCCACCAGCAGGCGCAACAGGGTGGATTTGCCGCAGCCGCTGGAGCCGACGATCGCGACGAATTCGCCTTCGGCAATGTCCAGGTTGAATTCACGGATAGCCTCCAACTCGAAGCCGTCGACGTCGAAGGACTTGCCCACATGGTTGAAGCTGACAATCGGTGCGTTCATGCGTGTCTCCAGCGGGTAGCACGGGTTTCGATGCGTTGGCCGATCAAGTTGAGGGTTGCGCCGGTGAGGCCGACCAGGAGCATGCCGCTCATGATCAGGTCCATGCGCAGCAGTTGTTGGGCGCCAATCATCAGGCTGCCGATACCGCCGTTGGACGGCATGAAATATTCCGCACCGATGGTACCCAGCCAGGCGTAGATGAGGCTCAGGCGCAGGCCGGCGAAAATCCCTGCGGCAGCGCCTGGCAAGATCAGGCGGCGCAGCCGCTGGGTCAGACTCAGGCGCAGCACCTGAGCGGCCTCGCTGAGCTGTGGCGAGAGGTTCAGCACGCTGCGTTGAGTGGCGATAAACAGCGGGAAGAACGCCGCCAGGGCGATGAATACCCACTTGGCCAATTCACCCAGACCGAACCAGGCGGTGAGCAGCGGTACCCAGGCGAAAATCGCGATCTGGCGCAAGGCTGCCAGGGTCGGTCCCAGCACCCGTTCGCTGCGTCGCGACAGCCCAAGCCACAGGCCCATGGCAAAGCCCAGGCCGCCGCCGAGCAGCAACCCGCCCAGGGTGCGCTTCAGGCTTGTGCCCAAGGCGCCGCTCAGGCTGCCGTCCAGTGCGCCGGCGATGGTGGTGTGCAACACGATCCAGGGGCTGACCAGTATGTTTGCGTCTACCCAAGCCTGTTGCGTCGCCACCTGCCACAGACTCAACAGCAGCAGGGGCAGCAGCCACGGTTGCAGGCGCTGCCAGCCTTGATAGCGCGGGCCGCGTCGAATCTGCGCGGTGGCCGAGTGCGGCCAGTGCACCCATTTGTGGTCCAGCCAGCCAATGCCGCGATCCATCACCACGCCGAGTACGCCGATGATCACGATGCACACGAAGACGATATCGAGCATGAACAATTGGCGCGCCCAGACCATCAGGTAGCCGATGCCTTCGCTGGAAGCCAGCAACTCCACCGCCAGCAGTGAGGTCCAGCCGGCCGCCAGGGCCAGGCGCACGCCGGCCATGAAGGCCGGCAGTGCGGCGGGCAGGATCAGGCGGCGGATCAACAGGTGGGAGGGCAGGCGCAGTACGCGGGCGGCTTCACGTAAATGGGGTTGGGCGTCGCGTACGCCCACCAGGGTATGCAGGGTCACGGGCACCACGATCGCCTTCACCAGCACCACCAGTTTCAGGGTCTCGCCGATGCCGAAAAACACCATGAACAACGGGATCCAGGCCAGCGTCGGCACTTGTGACAACGCACTGAACGTCGGAAATACCAGGCGCTCGGCGCGCGCACTGAAGCCTAGCAGTGCCCCCAGCAACGCCCCACTGGCAATGCCCGCCAGCAGCCCCCAGAACAGGCGTTGCAAGCTGATTGCCAGATGGCTCCACAGCTCGCCGCCGGCCAGTTCCAACGCGCTGCTCCAGACCAGAGACGGCGGTGGCAGAATCTGTTCGCTCATCCAGTGATGGCGGCTGCCCAGCCACCACAGCGCGCAAAGCGCCAGAGGCAGCAGCCATGGCAGTAGACGTTCATTGAGTACCGGCCCGTGCGACGTGGCGCTGGGGGCCGCGAGCGGCAAGCTCAAAAGTGAGGTTCGGGCCATGGAAGACCTCCGTTGTCGCCAATGGCGTTATGTGATTCTGATCTTATAAAAACGCAATCAAGATGATTGAGGGATAAGAAAAATCATTTAAAGCCTCTGTCCTGCACGCATCCAATGCATTCGAAGAATATTTTCGATGCTGTTTATGCATAGTCCTCTGGGGCCGGCGTTTTAACTTGCATAGGTCTAAAAGCTATTAAAGTGTGAATTTATAGTATTTAAAGTTTTGCCCGGCGTGTGCCTACTTTCTGCTTCCCAGGCGACCCTCGCCCACAAGGAGCTGCGCTTATGAAATTGCCTTTTAAACGTCTGATCACTCTGTTCGCGGGCACTGCGTTGGCCGGGCTGGTGCATGCTGCCGAACTCAAGGAGATCCGCATTGCCGTGCCCGACCTCAGTGCTGGCAGCCAGCACAGTGGCGGCGGCATAACGGATGTGTTGCGCGAGCAGCAGATCTTCGAGAAAGCCTTTGCCGACCAAGGCATCAAGATTCAGTGGAATTACTTCAAGGGTGCGGGCCCGGTGATCAACGAAGCCTTCGCCAATGGCCAGGTGGACTTGGCTTACCTGGGGGATCTGGCCGCGATCATCGGTCGTTCCAACGGCCTGGATACCCGCCTGCTCAGTGCCATCGCACGGGACGTCAAGCAGTACCTCGGCGTGGTGCCGGGCTCGGGTATCAAGACCCTGCAGGACCTCAAGGGCAAGCGTGTCGCAGTGTTTCGCGGCACGGCCAGCCAGTTGTCGTTCGACGCCGCGTTGGCCAGCCAGGGCTTGAGTGAAGAGGATCTGAAAGTCATCAACCTGGACTTCAACGCAGCCGGCGCGGCCTTGGCCGCCAAGCAGATTGACGCCACCTGGGGCGGCTCGAGCCTGAGCGCATTGCAGGCCAAGGGGCTGGCGGAAATACCGTTGACCACCAAGGACCTCGGTGGCGCCGGCAGCGTGCAGGGGGTGCTGGTGGGCAGCAAACAGTTCGTCGACGAGCATCCCGACGCGGTGGCCAAGCTGCTCAAGGCCCAGCAGCAAGCGGTGCAATGGTTGACCGATGACAACAACAAGCAGGCCTACATCCAACTGGTGTCGGGGCGGGCCAGTTACCCACCGCTGATCCTGACCAATGACTTGAAAGACCAGGCCCTCAGCGAGATCTTCCCGTCGACCCTGGACCCGGTGTTCCTGGGCAAATTACAGGGGGCGGTCGACCTGGCGTCGAAGGAAAAGCTGATTCGCCGGCCGTTCCAGGTGAGTGATTGGGTGGCGCCGAACCTGGCCTCGGCAGGGCTCTGAATCTGGTGGTGCCTGGGGTATCGCTTTCGCGAGCAGTCAAATCGGCGTTCCCACATTCGACCGCGTTTCGTCAGGATGAATGTAATCGAATGTGGGAGCGAGCTTGCTCGCGAAGAGGCCGATCAGACCGCCATGCTGATGGCCTGCTGATCCACCTCCAGCAACGTCTCGATCATCGCCTTCGCCGCTGGCGACAAGCGTGAACCGGTGCGGCTGACGATGCCGCAGCGGGCGCTCAGGGTGTCCATGTTGTGTGGCAGGTTGCGCCAGTGCAGCAGCACCAGCGTGCCTTGGGCGATGTCGTCGGCGAAGGCTTCCTCGGTGCCCACGCCGATGGCATTGGACTGCAGCACGATCTTGACCAGCGCCGGGAAATGTTCGGTCTGGATGCTCGGTGAGAAATCCATGCGCCCGCTGAGGTTCGCCAGCAGTTTGCGAATGCCCTGGGAGATCAGCGGCGCCGCCAGCGGGTAATCGAACATGTCGTTGGTCGACAGACTGTCCTTGGCCAATAGCGGGTGCCCAGGCCGGCAGAAGAACACCCCACGCTTGGGTGTCAGCGCGCGGGTCTGGAAATTCGGGTCGGTTTCGAACTGACGAATGTCGGCGATAAAAAATTCTATTTCTTCTCGGCTCAGGGCGCGGCTGAGTTTTTCCCAGTTATCCACCTGGAAACCGGTGCGGATTTTCGGGTGGGCGGTGATAAAGCGCGCCACGGCGTCGGGCACCAGTTTTACGGCGGGTGCCGGGCCACAGCCGAAGCGCAGGTCGCCGGCGTCGAGCTTGGTCATGCGTGTCACTTCACTGCTGAGCAAGGCTGCGCCATGCACCAGCGTCAGTGCGTGTTGCAGCACCACTTGGCCCTCGGGGGTGGGGCGCAGATCCTTGTGGCCACGGTCCACCAGTACACAGCCGAATTCTTGTTCCAGCCCCTGGATGCTGCGGCTGAACGCTGGCTGGGTGATGCCCATGGCGTCCGCCGCGCGTACGAAACTGCGGTGTTCGTTAAGGGCGATGAAATAGCGCAGTTGGCGAAGATCCATATGCTTTCCCTGCATTTTAAAAATAGGTCGAAGGCATTTGCGACCAAGGGAGCTGAGGTTTTAAATGCAAGCTCTTATTCCGTCAACGATGCATCTATTAATTTGCTAGATCAAAATTGCATATCTATAGAGCGTTGCCGGGAAACGTTCCCACCATCAGCAGGCACATGAGGGTCACCACAATGAGCAACGCCGCATTAGCTGTTCAACCCATTGCCCAGGCACTGGACATTCACCCGGTCGCTGGCCGCATCGGTGCCGAGATCCGGGGCATCAGATTGTCCGGTGACTTGGACGCCGCCACCGTCGAAGCCATCCAGCAGGCGCTGGTGCAGTACAAAGTGATCTTCTTCCGCGACCAGACCCACCTCAATGACCAGAGCCAGGAAGCCTTCGCCCATCTGCTCGGCGAGCCGATTGCCCACCCGACGGTGCCGGTACGCGACGGTACGCGGTTCCTGATGGAGCTGGACGGCACGCGCGGCCAGCGCGCCAATTCCTGGCACACCGACGTGACCTTCGTCGACGCCTACCCCAAAGCCTCCGTGCTGCGTTCGGTGCTGGCGCCCAAGTCCGGTGGTGACACCGTGTGGGCCAACACTTCCAGTGCCTATAACGACCTCAGCGCGGGGTTGCGCGCACTGGCCGATACCCTGTGGGCGGTGCACAGCAACGAATACGACTACGCCGCGATCAAGCCGGATGTGTCAGTAGAGCGGCTTGAGGAGTACCGCAAGGTGTTCACCTCCACGGTGTATGAAACCGAACACCCGGTGGTGCGTGTGCACCCGGTCAGCGGCGAGAAAACCCTGTTGCTGGGGCATTTCGTCAAACGCCTCAAGGGGTATTCACAGGCGGATTCGACCCAACTGTTCAACCTGTTGCAAAGCCACGTCACGCGCCTGGAAAACACCGTGCGCTGGCGCTGGAACACGGGTGACGTGGCGATCTGGGACAACCGCGCCACCCAACATTACGCCGTGGACGACTACGGCACCCAGGAGCGTATCGTGCGCCGGGTCACCCTCAAGGGCGATGTGCCGGTGGGGGTGCAAGGGCAGTCGAGCAAGACCATCAAGGGGCTGTAAGCCGGCGCAGACGCGACTGTGTGGGCAATGTGGCCCTCGCCACAGGAATCTCACCCCATTGATTCGCGTCCTTTACCAGACGCCGATTTGCACCACTTTCTCCGCCTCCGGCTCACCATAACGAAACCGTTGGCCACGCAGATCGATCTCTGTGTGGCTGATGGTGGTGCGCCGCTTCAGCCCGCGCAGCCACTCGAACAGATACCCCAGATGGCTTTCGCGAACCTCGGCATAAGCTGGGTCGCTGCCCAGGTCGTGCAGTTCCTGCGGGTCGTTTTCCAGGTCGAACAGCTGTGGACGAAAGCCGTCATAGGCCAGGTACTTCCAGCGTTCGCTGCGCACCATGGTCATGCGGCAGCGGTCGATGGGTTGTGCCAGGCGCTCGCGGGCCGGGGCCTGGAAGGCGTAGTCGTATTCGGCGATGGCGTAGCGGCGCCAAGTGGTGTCTTGAGCGTGCAGCAGCGGGATCAGCGAACGGCCTTCCAGGCGGTGGTCGGCAGCGGGCAGGCCCAAGGCGTCGAGGAAAGTCGGCAGGGCGTCGATGGTTTCGACCAGGCGTGCGTCCACCGTGCCACGGCTGATATCGGCAGCGGCCCGCGGGTCACGCACGATCAGCGGAACGCCCACCGCAGGCTCCAGCAAAAACTCTTTCTCGCCAAGGAAGTGATCGCCGAGAAAGTCGCCATGGTCGCTGGTGAACACGATCAACGTGTCGTCCCAGCGGCCATTGCTTTGCAGAAAATCGAACACGCGCCCGAGTTGATCGTCGATCTGTTTGATCAGCCCCATGTAGGTGGGAATCACCGTGAGCCGCACCTCGTCACGGGAAAAATTCAGGCTCTCCTGATGCTGGCGGAACGCTTGATACACCGGGTGATCGCTGGTTTGTCCAGGCTGTATGGGCGCCTGGATATGCTCGGCGCCGTACAACGCGTGATACGGCGCCGGGGCGATGTAGGGCCAGTGCGGCTTGATGTAGGACAGGTGCAGGCACCACGGTCGCTCGGCTTGCTCGTGGATAAAGTCGATGGCACGGTCGGTGGTGTAGACGGTTTCCGAGTGCTGCTCAGCGACTCGCGCGGGTCGCCCGGCGTTGCGCATGTGCCAGCCGCTGAGCACCTCGCCGTTTTCACCTTCTGCCGCGTTCGCCCATTCGTGCCACGGGTTGGTGCCGCTGTAGCCCTGCGCGCGCAGGTAATGGGTATAGGGCGCGGACTCGCGTTTGTCGTCGAACAGCGGGCTGTCGGGGTAGATGCCATCGTGACGAAAATAGGCGTCGAAACCGACTTCATTCAGCGGCTCGGCCTGCGGGCTGGCGGGGTCGATGTTCAGCCGCTGCAAGGCCTCCAGGTTGGGCGTGGCGTGGGTCTTGCCCACCAGCGCCGTGCGGATGCCGTGGGGGCGCAGGTAGTCGCCGATGGTCAGTTCTTCCAGGGGCAACGGTACCGCGTTCCACGCCACCTGATGGCTGCTGACGTAGCGCCCGGTATAGGCCGACATGCGGGAGGGCCCGCAGATGGTGCCCTGGGTATAGGCGCGGCTGAAACGCACACCGGCGGCGGCCAGGCGGTCGATGTTCGGTGTCTGCAGATGGGCGTGGCCGTAGCACGACAGGTAATCGCGGCGCAGTTGGTCGCACATGATGTACAGCACGTTGCGGACGGTTTTTGGGGCAGGCATGAGGCTTCACCAAGTGGAGGACAGGTGAGTTTTTTCGCCGTTCGGAGGGTGGGCTGGCAAGTGCATTTGGGGACTGGGTTTCATGCAGTCAATGCATCGGTGTTGCTGCCAGCGCTTTCGCGAGCAAGCTCGCTCCCACATTTGGAATGCGTACAAATGTGGGAGCGAGCTTGCTCGCGAAAGCGCCGCTTCAGACAGCGACATTCTCCAGTGCGCACACCTCCTCATCCCGCTCATCGAGCTGCTTGATCTGCTCGATCATCGCCTCCGCCAACGGCGACAAGCGATACCCCGCACGACTGACGATGCCATAGCGGGTGTAACGTTCCTCCAGGTCTTCGGCCAGGCCATCGATCGTCAGGCACACCAATTCGCCGCGAGCCATGTGCAGCACATCACTGTTAGCGCTGACGATGCCGATGGCGTCGGAGCGCAGCACCACGCCCATCAGGCTGTAGCCGTTCTCGCATTCGACGTTGGGCAGGTAATCGGGCCGCCCACTGAGGTCGACGATGACCTTGCGCAGGTTCGGCGGGCGAATGGTCACGGCCAGTGGGTAACTCATCAGTTGCGCGGCCGTCACGCTGGGTTGCTGTGCCAGCGGGTGGCCGGCACGGCAGCAGAAATACCATTTGCGCGGCCGCAAGCGGTAGGTGTGGTAGTCCGGGTGGGCTTCAAAGTGGCGGGTGTCGGCGACGAAGAATTCGAATTCTTCACTGAGCAGGCGTTTGCCCAGGCTTTGCCAGTCATCCACCTGGAACTGCACGCGGGCCTTGGGGTAGCGCCCGATAAAACTGCCAATGGCCCGTGGTATCAACCCCGCCGCCGGCGCCGGACCGCAACCGAAGCGCAATTCGCCGGCTTCCAGACCATTGAATTGGCTGATCTCGTTGGCCAGTTGCTGTGCGCCACTGACCAGGCGCCGGGCATGTTCAAGCAATACCTGGCCTTGCTTGGTGGGCGCCAGGTCTTTGCGGCCGCGATCCACCAGTTGGCATCCGGCGCTGTGTTCCAGGGCCTGGATGCTGCGACTGAACGCCGACTGCGACAGATTTACCGTCAACGCCGCCGCGACAAAACTGCGTTGTTCGGCAAGGGCAATGAAGTGGCGAAGTTGGCGCAGATCGATATGCATTTTTCACATCAAAAATATCGGGGAAATGCATTGGCTATGCATTAGGTCGACTCCTTATAAAGGCTATCTCTTATGCAGTAAATGTTCGTGAAAACATAAATAAATAACCTAAGGGAATATCAAGTGATGGATATTTCCGGGTTCCGGAGCCGCTTATGAGTCTGTTGATGCCCGCTGTACCTTGCTCTCCCTGGAGGCTCAAACGCCTGCCCCTGGCCATGTTGCTGGCGGGCAGTGCCAGTTGGACACCCGGCCACGCGGCCGAACCGGCACCCTCGGGTGAAAGCGTCAGCGGCCAACTGGAAACCGTCACGGTGACTGCCCGGCGGCGCACGGAAAGCGCCCAGGAGGTGCCCACACCGATGAGCGTGATCGGCGGCCAGGCCCTGGAAAGCCAGCGGGTCTATCGGATTCAGGATTTGCAGCAACTGGTGCCCAGCGTCAACGTGGCCTACATGCATGCGCGCCAATCCAGCGTGTCGATTCGCGGCCTGGGCAACAACCCGGCCAGCGACGGGCTGGAAGGCAGCGTGGGCTTGTATATCGACAACGTGTACCTCGGCCGGCCGGGGATGGCGGTGTTCGACCTGATGGACATCGAACAGCTCGAGGTGTTGCGTGGCCCCCAGGGCACGTTGTTCGGCAAGAACACCACGGCCGGCGTGATCAATATCAGCACCCGTGCGCCGAGTTTCACTCCGGAGCGCAGCATCGAAACGTCGCTGGGCGAGGACGGTTACTTCCAGACCAAGGGCACGATCTCCGGCCCGCTGACCGATGAACTGGCCGGGCGTTTCTCGGCCTATCGCACGCGCAGCGACGGCGACATCAAGAACGAATACGACGGCCATGACCTCAACGGCGGCTCCCGCCAGGGCTTTCGCGGGCAACTGCTGTACAAGCCGAGCGAAGCGTTCAACCTGCGCTGGATCGGCGACTACAACGAAGAGGACTCCAGCGCCGGCACCCGCGTGCTGTACAGCACCGGGCCGACCATCAATGGCACCAACCTCTACCAGTCGCGGGCGGCCGCTGCGGGGGCCACCCTGGTCGACGGCACCCATCGCAAGGTCAACCTGGACAGCGACCAGCACGTCACCGTGTTCCAGGGCGGCACCTCCCTGGAGGCCAACTGGACGTTGCCCAGCGATTTCACCCTGACCTCGGTCAGTTCCTATCGCTTCTGGAATTTCACCCCGCGCAACGATGACGGCCTTAACGTGCCGGCGTCCTATAACGCCGGCGTATCGGTGGAAGACAAACAGTGGTCCCAGGAGTTTCGCCTGGCATCGCCCACGGGTGGCTTCTTCGACTACGTGCTGGGTGCCTACTATTTCGGCAACTCGCTGGACAACAAATCCTTCGTCTCTTACGGGCCCCAGGCGGATATCTGGAACGGCACGCCTGCAGGTGCGCTGGCCAACGTCAGCACCGTGGGCAACGGGCACATCCGCACCGACAGTTTTGCCCTGTTTGCCCAAGGCACCTGGCACCTCACCGAGCGCCTGGATTTCACCGCAGGCTTGCGCGGTACTTATGAAGAAAAAAGCGCCTGGGTGACGCGTAACAGCCCAGTGGGCGGTGCGGCCGTCACGGGCGCCGCCGCGACGGCTCGACGTAACCGTACCGGCGCCTATGACTCCGGCGACCTCACGCAATACAGCGCCAGCCCTTCGGGCTTGCTCAACCTGAGCTACCGCTTGAACGACAACCTGCTGGGCTACGCGACCTTGTCCCACGGCGAGAAGTCCGGTGGGGTCAACCTCGTGGTCGGCTCCGCACCGACTGCCGGGGCGGACTCGCTGCTGGTCGGCACCGAGCGCGCCAACAACGCCGAGCTGGGTTTCAAAAGCACGTTGTGGGACCGGCGCCTGCAGCTCAATGCCAACCTGTTCTGGACCCAGGTCAACGGTTACCAGACCAACGCCTATGACCAGGACAATCGCGTGCAGTACCTGACCAACGCAGGTTCCGTGCGTTCGCGCGGCGTGGAGGTGGAAAGTACCTGGGTGCCGATCAAGGGCCTGACGCTGAACCTCAACGGCTCGTTCAACGATGTGCGTTACCTGAGCTACAAGGATGCGCCGTGCCCACCGGAAGTCAGTCTGCGCCCAGGAGCGCCGGCTTCCTGCGACCTGAGCGGGCACCCAGTGGTAGGGGCGTCGAAGTGGATCGCCAATGCCAACGGCGAGTACAAGTGGAATCTGGACAATGGCTTGGAGCCCTACGTCACCGGCAGCTATGCCTTTCGCTCCAAGGCCGTGGGCACGGTGGAGGATTCCGACTACGGACAGATTCCTGCCTATGCGGTGGTCAACCTGTCCACTGGTTTGCGCGGCAACTATGAGCAGGGACAGTGGGATGTGTCGTTGTGGCTGAAAAACGCCTTCGACAAAACCTACTACACCACCCTGTGGACCGGCGGTAACGGCGGTTACGAAGGCCTGCTGGGGAGCCCGCGCACGCTAGGGGTGACCGGACGCTACGACTTCTAGCCCATGGGATAGGTGGCCGGGTCAACACCCGTGCCACCCGCCGTATCGTCAGCGCCGTCACTCGTGTGCGCAAACAACCTGTCGAGCCATGCCTTTAATGAATATTTTGCATGCCTGAAAAAGCACCGGAAAAGTGTGTCTCGGCGCCAGGCCACGCGGGCCGCGGCTTTAGCGTATGGGTGAATTTCAATTATTCGTTTTAGATCTATATATAACTTTAAAGATTACTTTAAGAGATAAGCGTCTAGCCCCGATCATTTAGCCCTCGACGGCCTTTCACGCAGGCCTGTCGATTTCTGTTTCAAAAACCGTAGGGAGTGAATCAATGGGCAATGTCCAGGCCGCCGCCAGTGCACACGAGGCGCAATGGCGCCAGGCACCGGGTGGTGAGTTGGTCGACCTTGGCCGGCCGCACCGTGCGCCGTTGGGGCAGCTGCGCTTGCAGCGTCCCCCCGGGCGCTTTTCGAGTCGGCGCGAAGGGATTCTGCTGGGGTTGCTGGTATTGGCCCTGCACGGTGCGGTGATTTATTGGGTGAGTCAGAAGCCCACCCCGGTGCTGCCGATTGTGCCGCCGGAAATCCCACCGATGACCATCGAATTTTCCCAGCCCGCGCCGCCGGTGGTCGAAGCGCCGCCGCCCGTGCCGCCACCACCGCCGCCACCTGTGGTCGAGCCACCGCCGCCCGTCGTGGATGAGTTGGCCGCCAAGCCGGCGCCGAAAAAGATTCCGAAGCCCAAGCCGGTACCCAAGCCTGTGCCTAAGCCGGTCGCCAAACCGGTGGAGCAACCGCCTGCGCCTCCCACGCCTGCGCCACCGGTTCCCGCGCCAGTCGCAGCCCCCGCACCGGCTCCGGTAACCCCGGCTTCGGCCAACGCCGCGTACCTGAAGAACCCGGCGCCCGAATACCCATCATTGGCCCAGCGCCGGGGTTGGGAAGGCACGGTGTTGTTGCGGGTGCAGGTACTGGCCAGCGGCAAGCCGGGTGAGATCCAGATCCAGAAAAGCAGCGGTCGCCAGCAACTCGACGACGCCGCGCTGGCCGCCGTGAAGCGTTGGAGCTTTGTGCCGGCCAAGCAGGGCGATGTGGCCCAGAACGGCTGGGTCAGCGTACCCATCGATTTCAAGATTCACTAACTATTGCTGCGGTGTATTGCACACGCCGCGATCTGTCCAGAGGGAAAACATCATGGCATTAGCATCTCCACTTGAATCCATCGAAAGCGCGGTGATCTGGCTGCTGGTGGCCTTTTCGGTCGCAACCTGGGGCCTGGCCTTGCTCAAGGGCGTGCAGTTCGGTCGCCTCAAGGCCCAGGATCGCAAGTTCCACAAACAGTTCTGGGCGGCGTCGAGCCTTGAGTCGGCCGCTGAACTGGCCGAAACCCAACCCGGCGCCGCTGCCCGTGTGGCCCAGGCCGGTTATGCCGCGATCCAGGTCGGTGATGCTCCCCACGCTGCCGACCTGAGCCAGGCCATCAACCACCAGGACCGGCTCGAACGCGCCCTGCGCCAACAGATCGTCCGGGAGCGCCGCTCCCTGGAAACCGGCCTGGCGGTGGTCGCCAGTATCGGCAGTACCTCGCCGTTCATAGGACTGTTCGGCACCGTTTGGGGGATCATGGAAGCACTCAAGGGCATCAGCGCTGCCGGTTCCGCCAGTCTGGAAACCGTAGCAGGGCCGATTGGTGCGGCGCTGGTCGCCACGGGCGTGGGTATCGCCGTCGCGGTTCCTGCGGTGTTGGTCTACAACTATTTCCTGCGTCGCCTGAAGCTCACGGCCGCCGACCTCGACGACTTTGCCCACGACTTTTACAGCCTCGCGCAGAAAAATTCATTCCGCGTGCTGCTGCACCCAACGCTGAACAAAGCCCGTGCCGGCAACCCGCAGAAAGTGAAGGAGGCGTCCTGAGATGGCTTTCTCCACACAAGACAATGACGAGGTGCTGAGCGAGATCAACGTCACGCCACTGGTGGACGTGATGCTGGTGCTGCTGGTGGTGTTTATCGTCACCGCGCCGCTGTTGACCAACGCCATTCCCATCAATTTGCCAAAGACCGAGTCAGTGGCACCCGTGGAACAGAAAGACCCGCTGGTGGTGAGCATTGACGACAAGGGCAAGGTGTTCATCAACAAGGACGAGATCCAGGCGGATCTGCTGGAGTCGAACCTGCAAGCCGCCAAGGCGAAAAACCCGGATGTACGCGTACAACTGCAGGCGGACAACGGGGTGAACTATGGCGAGGTTGCCCGGGCCATGGCGTCCATCGAGCGTGCGGGGATCAGCAAGTTGTCGGTGATAACGGCGAAATAGGATCGGGCGCTGGTCTTGGGTTCCTGGTGTACATCTCCTCGACTGATGGGCCACACAGAACGTTTGACCGAACGCCGAGTGGCTAACTAGAGTGGATAACCGTACGGCTGCCGACTGCCCTGGACATTCAAATGAACGACCTATCCCTGCTGCTTGCCTTCATCGCTGCTGCGTCAGTGCTCACCGTGACTCCCGGCGTGGACACGGCCATGGTGCTTCGCGCTACAGCGACCGGCGGTCGACGTTCGGCGGCGATGGCTGCTATCGGTATCGTGCTCGGGTGTCTGGTGTGGGGAGCCGCGGTGTCACTGGGGCTCGGTGCCCTGTTGCAAGCTTCGGAGTGGGCTTACCTTGCGTTGAAAATTGTCGGTGCCGTGTATCTCGTCTGGCTGGGTGTAAAACTGCTGCTGCGACCCCGGGCGACGCTGCAAGGGCAGGGGAGCGAGAACATGGCGGCCTCTGCGCGTGGTGCCTTTGTTCGCGGTTTACTGACGAACCTGCTGAACCCCAAGATTGGTGTCTTCTACATCACGTTCCTCCCCCAGTTTGTCCCGAGTGGCGCGAGCGTGGCCAGTTACTCCTTCTTCCTGGCGGTGCTACACGTGCTGTTGACGCTGGCCTGGTTCGGCATTCTGGTAGCGGCGACGGTGCCACTGAGCAATTTCCTGAAGCGCCCGGCGGCCCTGAAGGCGCTTGACCGACTCACGGGCGGTGTTTTTGTCGCGTTTGGGCTCAAGTTGGCTGTTTCCAATCCGGCTTGAGCCCAATACTGCACTGCACGTCGATGGACGCTTGAATGTCATCGACGGCTTGGGCGTGGGAAGAGGCCCGCCACGGTGCAAGAGCCCCTTCGAAAAGTGACAAGGCTCGATGCAGGAAACCGTTGAAGCGAGCGGCATCACGCCGCAGCCCTGCCTGTTGACCACCAATCAGGCACAGATGGGCCACCTGAGCAATCACTTCTGCTTCGCCTGGCATAGGGACCCAGCGGCGGCACGTCCGTATCGCGAAGTCCAGTCGTCTTGTGTCAACACGCTGCTGAAACTCGCTTACCAACGGATCGTGCAGTGACCAGGCCCGGATGGAAACTTCCCGCCCAGGTTGTTTCTCTGCGGCAATGCTCAAATAGCGTTTCAAGATTTCAACCGCGCTGCGACCCTGGGCCGCATGAGCGAGCATGCGCTCCGTGTAGTCTTCTTCCCAAGCGGCCAGCAAGGTGCGGACAAAGTCTTCGCGATTGCGGAAATGGTGATAGAACGATCCGCGGGTCACCTCCAATCGGCGCGATAGACTCTCGGCCGAAACGCCAACATGCCCTATCTGGTCGAGGGCCTCAAAACCAGCCGCGATCCAATGGTGACGAGTTAGTTTTTTCACCCGTTATTTCGCTCCAGAGTCAGTGCCATACAGACTGTGTATGGTGCGCAACCGGTTGATACGCTGCGAACACCCACAAAGACGGCCGTTGCGTTTTGCACGCCAGCACTTTCCATGGAGTTCGCCTTGAAGAAAATCGTTCTGGTTGCTTTCGACCAATTCACGGATATCGACCTATTCCTGATGTGGGACATTCTAGGCCGCAACACTGAGGACTGGCACGTCCGAATATTGGGTTCCAGTGCTGTCGTGCGTTCGGCGCACGGTCTGCCTGTTTCGGTGCACGGTCCACTTTCCGAGGCCAATAGTGCCGACGCGGTATTGTTCGTCAGCGGCAGGGAAGGGGTACCCGCTGCACTTGCCGATCCAGATTTCCTGCCGTCGTTTCAACTTGACGCCAGGCGCCAGCGAATCGGCTCCCTATGCGCCGGAGCGTTCATTCTCGAACGACTTGGGCTGCTCAGCGGCCAGGCAACTACGCACCCGGATGCACGATCGAGCTTGCAAGCGCTGGGGCTCGAGTCCATGGACCAGCCTCTTGTATTCCAGGGGAACGTTGCAACCGCGGGCGGATACCTTTCGGCGCTCTATCTGGTGGGGTGGTTGGTTGAATCCTGGTTCGATGTCGATAAGCGCCGTGCGACGTTGAGCCCTGTTCTGCCCGCTGGGCAGCAAGCGCTCTATGATGCCTTGATCGAGCTCAGTATCCGGCAAGGAAAAGTGGGCGCCTCGACCACATCCAGCCACGTCTGAACCAGACACGCACCCACCGGGCGACAAGGAGCGTTTTCGACCAACCATCGCAACCAGAAACGCGACATGGCATGTCGTCCAATCAGTGTTAGCACTCAGGAGGGATCCCCGATGCCCCGAGAATTTGAGCTCATTATGTCCGTGCCAGTCCCCTCGAGGTCCGGCATCACCCACCTTTACACGTCGATGGACCTGGCAGACGCTTTTGCGATTCGGCTCCCGGCGGGCACATCCAGCGATCCGGATTTGCTGGCGCGCTTCATCCTTTCTCACCAGCCATCCTGGATCGGCTGGCTCATGAACGTCCGAGACACTGTCGTTGCCTGTTTTGGTCTCAAGACAGCCAGACATCTTGCATCACTTGCTCATCGGATTGGACCCTTCAAGGTCTACAGCACCAACCAGACTGAAATCGTGTTGGGAGAGGACGACCAGCACCTCGACTTCCGGCTATCGATCCTGTGTGCCGGAGAGACAGAGCCAGAAGGCAGTCGCCAACTGGTCTTTTCAACCGTGGTCCAGTGCCACAACCGACTAGGCCGGGCCTACATCTTCGTTATTGCCCCCTTTCACCGCTTGGTTGTCAGGGCCAGCCTGCTGCGTGCGGCGCGCGTCGGTTGGCCTCTGGCGACGGCCCCTGAGGCGGATCAACGCCCTATTCTTTAGGAGGCTATCCGAAATCAAGCTTGATGCCGGCTCGCCCATCCAGGTGCCGTAGCCGGTGTGCCCTTGTGGGCGTTTGGTTGGCTGGAATCCTCCACGGCCGCGAGCGAAGCGGGCAGGTTGCGACTATGCTCATTGCCACTGCAGGCAATGTATGGGTTTCAGTGATCGGCCGCCAAGGGAAGGAGTCTGTATGTGTCTGGTTCTACATGTCCGGTTCCATTGTTGGAATGACCGAATGAGCAATCTGGTAACAGATGTCCATCGGCGCATTTTGATCCCTGGGCGACCCGTCGTCAGTTCGTGAGCGCCCATTTCACAGGGACGACGATCTCCAATCTGCAGGCCGATTTCTCCAAACCAGATCAAGCAGTCGATCCAGGCTGTCGACAGGTGCAGGTGGATGACTTTTGGTAAATCCCAAGGACGATGGAGAACAACATGAACACCAAACCGATCCACAAAATCTTGTGGCGCTTCGCTGGCTGCGTGACCGGGCTGGCGATGGTGGCCGCCAATCCAGCCCACGCTGCCGACAGCGGCATCGCCCGTGCCCCTACCGCAAGCCATAGCATTGCTTTCAGCAACTCCTACGCAGGCAGCGATTTCCGCAAGGTGATGGTGCGCAACTGGCAGGAGATTGCGGCCCAGGCGCAGAAGGACGGCTTGATCCGCGAGGCTCCGGTGGTCAGCGCGAACAACTCGGCGTCGGAACAAGCGGCCCATATCCAGGACCTGGTCGTCAAGGGCGTGAACGCCATCGTCATCCTGGCCGCGTCCGACACGGCCCTCAACGGGGTGATCCGCGACGCCTGCAACGCCGGCATCGTGGTGGTGGTCATGGCCAGCCTCGTCACCGAAAGTTGCGCCTATACCGTGGATTACAACTGGTCCGCCATGGGCCGCGTGGAAATGGATTATATCGCCGAGCGCCTCAAGGGGAACGGAACGCTGCTGGAGATCCGCGGCATTGCCGGCGATGCCACCGATAAAAACATCAGTGACGGCATTCGCAAGGCCGCCAGCGACTATCCGGGCTTGAAGTTCGCCAAGACCGTCTATGGCAACTGGACCGCTTCCGTCGCACGCAAGGAGGTAGCGCTGGCGCTGCCGTCGCTGCCCAACATCGATGCCGTCGCGACTCAAGGGGGCGACGGTTATGGCGCGGCCATGGCGTTCAAGGCGGCGGGACGCCCTTTGCCGATCATTGTGATGGGAAATCGTCAGGACGAACTTGCCCTGTGGAAACAGGAGCGCGATGCCAATGGCTACGAGACCGTCTCGGTCTCCGCCTCGCCAAGCGTCTCCCAGGTGGGGTTCTGGGTGGCCCAGCAGATTCTGGCGGGCAAGCAGGTGCCGAAGTTCGTCGAGGTGCCGCTGGTGCGTATCGATGGGAAAGACCTGGACGCCTGGCTCGCCACCATGCCGGTGGGCGGCGCCGCCAATCCTTCCTATGACCAGGCCGCCGTCGTGGCGATGATCGACGCGGCCACCAACCATACGGCGCCGCCGACGCCTTTGCCGGAGGTGACGAAACCGTAGTGGCGGACGGGGGGCGCGGCGCCATGTCGACATTCAGACCTGCCACGGACAGGCCCATTGCCGTCAGGATTGGCCTGGCGGTCGCCGCGCTGGTGTTTCTGATGCTGGCGGTGTCGCTGGTGAACCTTTATGGCCTGCGCGGCATGGTCCGTGCGGTGGATTCCGCCAGCCATTCCGCGGAAATTCTCGCCTCGGTCAACGGTGCCACCGGGCGGGTGGAGAACTTCATCGCCACCCGCGACCAGGAAAGCCTGTCCCAGGCCGAAGGCATGGTGGCGACGGCGATCGCCGGCCTCTCGGCCATCGCGGTGGCAGAGGCGCAATCGCTCAAGGGTAGTCTGGAAAGGCTCGCGACGGCGATCGCCGCCTTGCGGGCCGCGAGCCTGGCCATGGATGGCGAAACGGAGAACATGACCGCCCACTACAGCCGGATGCGAGAGGCGACGATCCTCGTCGAACAGGGCATCGCCGATGGGTTGAAAGGGCTTGAGACCCGCACCGCGGAGCACGAGTCGCGGGTGAGCGACATCGAAAGCGCCCATCGCATCCTGGATATCCTGCGCAACGGCGAACGGATCATCACCGCCAATGTGGCCAGGATGCTGGTGACCGGTGACGGGGCAGCCGCCACTGCGGCGCGCAACGCCAGCGCGGCACTCCGGCCCGTGGTCGAACAATTGCGCGAGTTGATGGGGACACCGCAGCAGAGAGAGGCCCTGGACCAATTGGCCACGGCGCTCGACGCTGCCAGCGTGGCGGTCGAGCATCTTGGCGAGGCGCCCAAGCTCCGGGGAGACGAGGCCTTGCGGTATCTTGCCGCCGTCGGGGAGACGGCCGAGCGCCTCGAGACAATGTTGGAGGAAGTGCAAGGGCATGTTGACCATGACGCCAGCGACATTCAGGCAGCAACCGGTTTGCTGCAAAATGCTGCCGCGTTGTCCAAGCGTTTCGCCGAGCGTGTGGCCACCCTGGAGGCGCAGACCTTGTCGTTTCGCCTGTCGCCGTCGGCCGAGGTCGCCGACGCTGTCGACCACATCCTGGACGAGCTCTCCCGGCTCGCTCGGGTTCTCCCGGCGTCCGTGGGACTGCAGGCCAGGGCAACGCCCCTGACGGTCAGCGATCAGATCGCCGGCTACCGGGCGGCATTCGCCAGGTTCCATCAGGCGAGCAACGCCTTGAGCGACGCGCGCGATCAGGTTCGCAACGAGGCACGGAGCGCCGGCCTGTTGGTGGCGCGCTTCGCTGGTCAAGCACGCTCCGACGCCTTGGTCCACAATGATCGCGGCATGCTTGCGACGATCGTCGCAGGGACCGTCGCCCTCCTGCTGGCCGGCGCCATCGCCTGGAGCACGTCGCGATTTGTCGCGCAGCCCATCGTGGCTCTGGCCTCGGTCATGCGCCGGCTTGCGGCTGGCGACCTGAACGCCGAGATCGCCAGTGCCGGACGCGGCGACGAGATTGGAATCATGACCCGCGCCGTACGGGTGTTCCAGGAGAACGCCCTGCGCATCCGGGTGTTGGAGGCCGAGGCCGAGGCCGAACGACAGCAAGTCCAGGCCTCTTTGGAAAGAATGGTCGCCGAACGGACCGACACGCTGCACCACCAGACCGAGGTGCTGGAGGCGCAGGCCATCGAACTCATTCAGGCGCGCAACCAGGCTGAGACGGCTAACCAGGCAAAGAGCGATTTCGTGGCCACGGTCAGCCACGAACTGCGCACCCCCCTGACCCTCATTCTCGCCCCTCTGGAGCAACTCTCGGCGGCGCCCACCCCGCCAGCGGACTGGCATGTGCAAATCGACCGCGCCCAACGCAACGCATTGCGCTTGATGAACCGGGTGAACGACATCCTCGATTTTTCCAAGGCCGAAGCGGGCAAGTTCGAGTTGTGCCCAACGCCCATTGACTTGAACAAGGTGGTGGGCGTGCTGGCCGAGGACGCCGCCATGGTGGCCGAGGGCAAAGGCTGCACCTTGACCTGCAGCATCGATCCCGCGCTCGGCACGGTGTTCCTGGATCCCCAACACTTCGAGAAGATTCTTCTCAACCTGGTGAGCAATGCCATCAAGTTCACACCGGCCGGCGGCACGGTGCACCTGGCCGTCACGCCGCTCGATGGCGCGCGATTTGAACTCGCGGTGCAGGACTCGGGGATTGGCATTGCGCCTGACAAACTGCCGCTGTTGTTCCAGCGTTTTTCCCAGATCGACAATTCCGCCACGCGGCACTACAGCGGCACAGGCATCGGTCTCGCCCTGGTCAAGGATCTGGTCGAATTGATGGGGGGTGAAGTCGGTGTCAACAGCGAGCCCGGACGGGGGTCGTGCTTCTTTGTTCGACTTCCGCTGGGGACCGAGCCAAACACCGTACCGACCGAAGCCAGCACGATGCATGAGCGATCATCATCGAGCACGACAAGCACAGCCGAGCAGCGTCACCTGCGTTTCGATGACGGTCGCCTTGGCAGTCGCAACGACCGGGTTTCGATCCAAGGCGCAGACGACGAGCAGCCCCCGGAACATGCCTCGCGATCCAGAGTGCTGGTGGTCGACGACAGCCCGGAGATGCTGGCCTATCTCAGCGAGCTTTTGCGAGACGATTACATCGTCGCCACCGCAACCGATGGCGAACAGGCCTGGGCGCTGCTGCAGCTTCGACCCATCGATGTCGTGGTTTCGGATGTGATGATGCCGGAGCTCGACGGTTTCGGCCTGACAGCCAGGATCAAAGCCAGCACCGGTTTTGCTCATTTGCCCGTGATCCTGGTGACCGCCCGTGGCGGTAGCGAGGCCTGTGTCTCCGGGTTGGAGAGTGGCGCCGATGACTATATCGCCAAACCCTTTTCGCCCCTGGAGCTCAAGGCTCGCGTACGCGCGGCGCTGCGCATGGGCCAGGTGCAAACCGAACTGCATGCAAAATCCCGTCAGGCGGGCATGGCCGAAATCGCGACGACGGTGCTGCACAACGTCGGCAACGTCCTCAACAGCGTGAACGTATCGGCAGAACTGGTCAGCAGGCAGATGCGCAGCTCCAAGGCCCAGGGGCTGGGCAAGTTGGCTCAACTGATGAACGAACACGTCCATGACCTGAGCGATTTCCTCACCAAGGACCACAAGGGAAAGATGCTGCCCGACTACCTGCTCAAGTTGGCGGAGGTGGTGGCGGTAGAGCAACAGAGCATCATCGAAGAGCTCGGGCAACTCACCAAGGGCATTGACCACATCAAAACCATTGTCGCTGCCCAGCAGTCCTATGCCGTTGCCGTCAGTATTGTCGAGACCGTGCCGGTCGCAGAGTTGATCGACGATGCCTTGCGCATGAGTGCTGGATTACTGGCGCGCCAGGAGGTGACGATGGTCAAGGACATTGCCGACTTGCCCCTGCTGGCGTTGGACCGGCACCGGGTGCTGCTGATACTGGTGAACCTGATCGGCAATGCCAAGCAGGCATTGGACGGCGTGATCGATCGCAGCCCATGCGTCACGTTCAGCGCGTCCCTCGTTGACGGGGCCGTATTGCGCATCACGGTGGCCGACAACGGCAATGGGATTGCGCCTGAGCACCTGAAGCGTATTTTTACCCATGGCTTCACGACGCGCAAAGACGGTCACGGTTTTGGCCTGCACAGCTGCGCGTTGGCCGCGCAGGAAATGGGTGGCAGCTTGACCGTGCACAGCGACGGGGTTGGGCAGGGCGCAACCTTTACCCTTGATATTCCGCTTGATGCTTCGCTGAGTGAGCGATGAATACCGAACCGATGCCTGCTCGGTCTGATTGGAGCCTCAAAGGGGAATGTGGGTGGTCGACAAGACCTGGCGCAACCCCATGAACGAGCGAATCTGGCGAACGCCGGGCAGGTAAAGCAGTTGCTCCGCGTGGAGCCGGTTGAAGCTGTTGCTGTCCTTGGTTCGTATCAACATGAAGTAGTCGAACTCCCCCGTCACCACATGACATTCCATGCAGCCGGACACTTTTTGTGCGGCGGCCTCGAATGCGGCGAAGGATTCCGGTGTGGAGCGGTCCAGCACCACGCCGATCAAGACCACCATCCCCGCATCCAGCGCTTCATTGTCCAGCAGTGCGACGATGTCCTTGATCAGGCCGACCTGCTTGAGTCGTTCGACACGCCTGAGGCAAGCCGGGGCACTCAGTTTCACCTTCTCTGCAAGTGCCACGTTGGAGATGGAGGCATCTCGTTGCAGGACCTTGAGAATCGCGCGGTCGGTTCGATCCAGTGGGTGCGGCACCGGGGCCGCAGCGGCCGGCTTCTTGTGAGTATTTGTTGCTTTCATATTGAATTCAGCGCATTAAAAATAGGTTTTATGTACTTTAATGGAAATTATGTTTTTATAAATAGCAGAAACTTGCAACACATATTTTTCGAATTCTTCTTAATATTGAACTCATCGAAGCCCCTCCTGAAAGAGCCTGGAATGTGGCCTTTTCACTTTCGGTCTGGCGCTTGGATATCCAATATCGAGGAGCAGAGTCATGAACCTGAATCGTTTTAAACGTTATCCATTGACCTTCGGTCCTTCTCCCATCACGCCCTTGAAGCGTCTCAGTGAACATCTGGGTGGCAAGGTAGAGCTGTATGCCAAGCGTGAAGACTGTAACAGTGGCCTGGCCTTCGGCGGGAACAAGACACGCAAGCTCGAATACCTGATTCCCGAAGCGATCGAGCAAGGCTGCGATACGCTGGTCTCTATCGGTGGCATCCAGTCGAACCAGACCCGCCAGGTCGCTGCAGTCGCTGCCCACTTGGGCATGAAGTGCGTGCTGGTGCAGGAAAACTGGGTGAACTATTCCGACGCGGTGTATGACCGGGTGGGCAACATCGAGATGTCGCGCATCATGGGGGCGGACGTGCGGCTTGACGCGGCAGGTTTCGATATTGGTATCCGGCCAAGTTGGGAAAAGGCCATGAGCGATGTCGTGGAGCAGGGTGGCAAGCCGTTCCCGATCCCGGCGGGTTGTTCCGAGCATCCCTATGGCGGCCTTGGGTTCGTGGGCTTTGCCGAGGAAGTGCGGGAGCAGGAAAAACAACTGGGGTTCAAGTTCGACTACATCGTGGTCTGTTCCGTGACCGGCAGTACCCAGGCCGGCATGGTCGTCGGTTTCGCCGCGGACGGCCGTTCGAAGAATGTGATCGGCATCGATGCCTCGGCCAAGCCAGAGAAAACCAAGGCACAGATCCTGCGTATCGCCCGGCATACCGCGGAACTGGTGGAGTTGGGCCGCGAAATCACCGAAGAGGATGTAGTGCTCGATACGCGGTTCGCCTATCCGGAATACGGTTTGCCTAATGACGGTACGCTGGAAGCCATTCGCCTGTGCGGCAGCCTGGAAGGTGTGCTGACCGATCCGGTGTACGAAGGAAAATCCATGCACGGGATGATTGAAATGGTCCGCCGTGGCGAGTTCCCCGAAGGCTCGAAAGTGCTTTACGCGCACTTGGGCGGGGCGCCGGCGCTGAATGCCTACAGCTTCCTGTTCCGCAACGGCTGATTCACGCCAATGAGCTGTAGGCGAGCGCTTGCTCACGAAGCGGTGGGGCAGTTGGCATTTAGGTTGAATGTCACGGCCTCATCGTCGGATCGCCGCTCGGAGCGAGCCGCTGCAACCCAACCGCCGGGAGTACCGCCATGCATGCGATATCGCAATCCGCAGTCTGGAT
This sequence comes from Pseudomonas sp. NFACC56-3, assembly GCF_900100025.1. NCBI lineage: Bacteria > Pseudomonadati > Pseudomonadota > Gammaproteobacteria > Pseudomonadales > Pseudomonadaceae > Pseudomonas > Pseudomonas sp. NFACC56-3. The sequence continues at coordinate 183,276 of NZ_FMTK01000001.1, forward strand.
CAAGGAACCTTCGGCGGATGCCGGGGTGGTTATCGTGACCAGCGCCGCGCTGCCCAAGTACATGATCGACAAGCTGCACGTGACGATAGATGACTGGGACCAGGTGGCTTATCTGGCCGTCAAGCAGTCCGAGGCGTTGCTGGTCGACTGGTTGCGGGTCGGGTCCAGCCCGGAGCCGTCCGCCGGGGGCGACGCGTGTTATGCCAGCCAGCTGTTGCGCGCCGTCCCCCACGGCAGCTTTTTACTGGAAGTCGGCACGGTGCCTGGCCTGACCTGGCTGGGATCCGTCTGCGGCCACCCGCTGCGTGTCGTCGAACTGGGAACGATAGCCTCATCCACCGCGGCGATGGATCGACAGGTGGAAGAGGTGCTATCGGCGACCCGGAGTCTGGCGAAAAGCGTGCTGCAGGCGCGCGGCGTCATTTAACCCAGTCCTCGTCAATTCGCCTGTTGAAACCAGAAAGGCAACGCTTATGAGCCGAACCGCCGAGGGGCGTACCCACGCAATGAGGTGGATGCGCGAGCCTTCCAGTTGTACGCGTATCGTGGTCATCGTGAGCGGACTCGATAGCGATCATATTGATCTGATCCATCAGGGGTTCAGCTGTTTTGACAATGTCGCGCTGATCCATGTCGATACGATGAGCACCGCGACTGGCAAGCTCGTTGGCGTGCAAATGGCCAAGAGTGACTACAGTTTTGTGGTGCTCGGTGAACTGGATGAGCGCTTCTTGCACGACCTTTCCATTGGCCAGCCCTGCCTCTACCCAGTCGCACCGGACGAGGCGGCCGAACGCTCCGTCATTGCCGCGGTGGAGCAGGTAAAACGCCTCGCCCGAGGCAGCCACTCGCGTCACCTTGAAGTGATACCCGACACCTGCAGGAGTTGCTTATGAACCTGTCCGATCTCCATGCCCAATGGCCGGGCCCGGCTGCAGAGGATGAAGAAATGGCCGAGTGGCGTGAGGCTTTGCTCTCCGTCGCGGCCCATAGCGGCACGGGCCGGGCAAGACAGATCCTCGACATGCTGCTGGCCGTGGCAAGCACTTCGGACATCGACTGGCGGCCCAGCCATGGTACCCCTTACATCAATACCATCAGCGTTGAGCGGCAACCGGTGTTTCCTGGGGACCTGGCTATCGAGGAGCGTCTGGCATCGATCATGCGCTGGAATGCCCTGGCGATGGTTGCCCGGGCCAATCATGCCTACGGCGAATTGGGTGGACACATCGCCAGTTATGCCAGCGCGGCGGATTTGTTTGAAGTGGGCTTCAACCATTTCTTCAAGGCGCGCACCCCAACCGGCGGCGGCGATCTGGTGTTCTACCAACCGCACTCGGCGCCAGGCGTCTATGCCCGGGCGTTCCTCGAAGGACGCCTGGAAGAAAAGGATCTGCAGCACTATCGGCAGGAGATCGGCGCGCGTGCCAATGGCGCCCGGGGGTTGTCGAGTTACCCGCACCCCTGGTTGATGCCGGACTTCTGGCAGTTCCCGACGGGCTCCATGGGGATCGGTCCGATCAGCTCGATCTACCAGGCGCGTTTCATGCGTTACCTGGAGCACCGCGGCCTGCAAAAGACTTCGGGGCGAACCGTCTGGGGCGTGTTTGGCGACGGTGAAATGGATGAACCGGAAAGCATGTCGGCGTTGACCCTGGCGGCGCGCGAAGGGCTGGATAACCTGGTCTGGGTGATCAACTGTAACCTCCAGCGCCTGGACGGCCCGGTGCGTGGCAACGGTCGTATCATCGACGAGCTCGAGGCGTTGTTCGGCGGCGCGGGCTGGAACGTGATCAAACTGGTGTGGGGTTCCGACTGGGACAGATTGTTTGCCCAGGATAAAGACGGCGCGTTGGTCAGGGCATTGTCGGCCACGGTCGATGGCCAGTTCCAGACGTTCGCGGCCAAGGATGGGCGCTTCAACCGTGAGCATTTCTTCGGCCAGGACGAAGCCCTGGCGCATTTGGCCCAAGGCCTGAGCGACGAGCAGATCGACCGCCTCAAACGCGGTGGTCATGATCTGGTGAAGATCTTTGCCGCGTATCAAAGCGCAGTGCTCGAGGGCAAGAAACCTACGGTCATCCTGGCCCAGACCAAGAAAGGCTTCGGCATGGGCGACGCCGGGCAGGGCAAGATGACCGTGCACCAGCAGAAGAAACTCGACAGTGAGGCGTTGATCGCGTTTCGCAACCGTTTCAACCTGCCGTTGACCGATGAGCAGGCCATCTCCCTGAGTTTCTTCAAGCCGAGCGACGACAGCGCGGAAATGCGCTACCTGCATGCACGCCGCCAGGCGTTGGGCGGCTACATGCCGGCGAGACCTTCGGCCAGCGAGTCATTGGCCGTGCCCGACGTAGACAGCTACGCCGGGTTTGCCATCGCCGCCCAAGGCAAGGAAATGTCCACCACCATGGCCTTCGTGCGGATGCTCAGCGGCTTGCTCCGGGACAAGCAACTGGGTCCGCGCATCGTGCCGATCGTGGCGGATGAAGCGCGTACGTTCGGCATGGCCAGCCTGTTCAAGCAGATCGGCATCTACTCCAGCGTGGGGCAGCGTTACGAGCCGGAGGACATTGGTTCGATCCTCAGTTATCGGGAAGCCCTGGACGGGCAGATTCTCGAAGAGGGCATCAGCGAGGCGGGGGCGATCAGTTCCTGGGTTGCTGCCGCGACCAGCTATTCGGTGCATGGTCTGTCGATGCTGCCGTTCTACATCTATTACTCGATGTTCGGCTTCCAGCGCATCGGCGACTTGATCTGGGCGGCGGCGGATCAACGGGCCCGCGGTTTTCTGCTCGGTGCCACCGCAGGCCGTACGACATTGGGTGGCGAAGGTCTGCAGCACCAGGACGGCAACAGTCATCTGATGGCGGCGATGGTCCCCAATTGTCGGGCTTACGATCCAGCATTCGCCGGCGAGTTCGCGGTGATCCTGGATCACGGCATGCGCCAGATGCTGGAGCGTCAGGTGGACGAGTTTTATTACGTCACCTTGATGAACGAGAACTACCCGCAGCCCACCCTTCCTGAAGGTGTCGAACAAGCCATTATCCAGGGCATGTATCTGTTTGCCCGGCATGAAGTCGAGGGTGCCCGTGGACGTGTTCAGTTGTTGGGCTCCGGCGCCATCCTGCGCGAAGTGATGGCCGCCGCCGAGTTGCTGGCGAGCGATTGGGGAATCGACAGTCAGGTCTGGAGCGTTACCAGCTTTACCGAATTGGCCCGGGAGGCACGGGAAGTGGAGCGCTGGAATCGACTGCATCCCGGACAACCTGCCAAGCGCAGTCATGTTCAAGAATGCCTCCACGACTCGGCGCCCATCATTGCCTGTACCGACTACGTACGCGCCTTGCCCCAGTTGATCGCCAGCTATCTCGATGGCCATTACACGGTACTCGGCACCGACGGGTTTGGCCGCAGCGATACCCGCAGCCAACTACGCAAGTTCTTCGAAGTGGACCGCCACCAGATCGTCCTGAGTGCGCTGACCTCCCTGGTGCATGACGGGCGTCTGGACGCCAGTGTCTGTGCCGAGGCCATTGAACGCTACGCCATTGACGTTGACGCCGTGGCCCCTTGGGACGCTTGAGGCCGGCTTCATCCTGTGGGAGCGAGCTTGCTCGCGAAGGCGGTGGTTCAGTCACAGAGATGTTGGCTTGCTGGCCTCATCGCGAGCAAGCTCGCTCCCACAGGTTTTTGTGTCGTGTGCAGATGCTGTGAACCCGCGCAACCCTCTGTGGGAGCGAGCTTGCTCGCGATAGCGGTGGTTCAGTCGCAGGGATGTTGGGCTTGCTGGCCTCATCGCGAGCGAGCTCGCTCCCACAGGTTTTTGTGTCGTGTGCAGATGTTGTGAACACCCCGCGAATCCATGTGGGAGCGAGCTTGCTCGCGATAGCGGTGGTCCGGCTACATAGCGGCAGGACGTGTGTCCTGCTCTTGTTCTTACTTCGATCTCGACGCCCCGTTATCTCAACTGCTCTCGCCAACAGCCAGGATGGTCGCCACCAACGCCTGGGCGCGAGGCACCAGCGTGTCCAGTTCCAGATATTCACGATCGGTATGGACTTTGCCGCCCACCGGCCCGAGGCCACACAGGGTTGGAATGCCCAGGCTGGCGGTGAACCCGGAGTCGGCGCAACCGCCGGTGAACTCGCCTTCGACGCTGAAACCCAGTGCCAGGGCTTTCTGTTGGTAGATATGCAGCAATCGTTCGCTGTGACGGGCTTCCATCGGTAGAAAGGTGGTCGCTTCCTTGAGGATGGCATGGGTGCCGATCAGTTCTTCTTCGGCGACGATGGCCAGGATTGCGGTAAGGATTTGATCCCAGTGCTTGAGTTCGATGAAGCGCACATCCAGCCGGGCCGAGGCGCTCGGTGCGACGGTGTTGCTGGACGTGCCCCCGGATATCAGACCCACATTAGTCGTGATGCCTGCCGAGTAATCGGTCAAGGCATGGAGCTTGACGATCTTGCGTGCCAGGGCCTCGATGGCGCTCGCGCCGTCGGCATGGTTGACCCCGGCATGCGCTGCGCGACCGAAGACTTCGATGATCAGCGTGGCACCGCCTTTGCGTGCGCTGACCACGTTGCCACTGGCCCGGCCGGGTTCGGTATTGAGCACGGCGCGGGCGGCACGGGCTGCCTGTTCGATATGGGTCCTGGCGCTGCCGGAGCCGATTTCTTCATCACCGGTGTACAGGACCTGCACCGGATAGGGCAACGGGCCGGCGCGCTTGAGTGCCTTGAGGGCGAAGCAATTGAGCACCAGGCCGCCTTTCATGTCGGCGACGCCGGGGCCAAAGGCGAGGTCGCCATCGCGGCTGTAGCCGCGCGTCGTGGTGGTGCCTTTGGGGAACACCGTGTCGCGATGGCCCAGCAGCAACACCGGCTTTCCAGGTTCGCCTGGCACTTCGGCGAGCATCACGTCACCAAAACCATCGACCGGCATGCGCGTGAGCAGGATGCCGTCGGCTTCCAGTTCAGCCGCGAGCAGCGCCCCCACCGCGTCGACGCCCGCCTTGTCATAGCTGTTGGAGTCGGTGTCGACGATACGCTGCAGCAACGCTTCCATGGCGTGGCGCTGGTCGGCAAGCCAGTCCAGCGCCTGTTGTGGCATGGCATTCATTGCGCCTGCTCCCGCAACTGATGTTCCTGGGTCAGACGTGCCGCGTCGTTGCCCAGGTCCCAGAACAGCCCGGCCATGATTTGCAGGCTTTCCTTGACCACCGGTGCCAGCAAGTGTTCGTTCGGCGCATGTTGCGAGCAGGCCGGGTACGAGTGCGGCACCCATAAGGTTGGCAGGCCGAGCACGTCTGCGAACACATCGTTGGGCAGCGAGCCACCGAGGTTTGGCAGCAACGCGGGTTTTTTGCCGGTGGTCTGGGCCAAGGAGCCGAGTGCCCAACTGACCCATGGGCTTTGCGGATCCAGCCGAGTGGCATGCATCACCTCGACGTGGCTTTGCTTGACCTCGACATGGCTGAAACCATGAGCATCCAGGTGGGCACGCACAGCCGGGATAAAGGTTGTGTAGTCGCTGTTCACCACGAAACGGATATGGCAGTGGGCATTGGCCTTGCCAGGGATCGCATGCACAGGGGCGTCGGGGTTGCCGGTCTTGAAGGCGATGACGTCCAGGGTGTTCCAGCCGAACACCTTTTCGCTCAGGGAGAGCTCGGGGTTACCCCAGTTGGCGTCGATTTCCGGATCGCCCGGTCCGCCACCGACATCAATATCGGCCAATGCCTGGCGAACCGGCTCGGGCAGTGTCTTGGGCATCAGGCCCGCCACTTTCACCCGACCGTGCTCATCGACCATGCTCGCGATGGCATTGGCCAGAATGATCCCGGGGTTGGCTAGCAACCCGCCCCAGTTGCCAGAGTGATGGGCGCCTTCGCGCAGATTGACCACCAGCTCGAAGTTGAACACCCCCCGTGAGCCGAGAAAAATCGTCGGTCGTGATGCCGCCAGACGCGGGCCGTCCGAGGCGATGAACACATCTGCCGCGAGCTCGTCGCTGTGGGCGGCACAGAACGCGTTCAAGCCCGGCGAGCCTTCTTCTTCGCCCATTTCCAGCAGCAACTTGACGTTGAACCCCAGCTTGCCGTCGCGAGCCTTGAGGGTTTGCTCCAGCGCGGTCAGGTTGATCAGGTGCTGGCCTTTGTTATCCGCCGTGCCGCGGCCGTACCAGCGATCGCCCTCGGCAATGACTTGCCATGGCGACAGGCCCTCACGCCATTGGGCTTCATAGCCGCGCACCACATCACCGTGGCCGTAGCTGAGCACGGTCGGCAGTTCCGGATGCTCGATGCGTGTGGCGATCATGAAAGGACCGCGTTCTGCCACCGGGTTGTCATAGATCTTGACGCTGAAGCCCATCGCCTCGACATGCGGGGTGATGAAGTCATGGAGGTAGCGATACAACTCGGGCCGGCTGTCCGTTGCCTGGCTTTCGGTGTGCAAGGCGACGCTGCGTTCGAGCAGATTGAAAAATGCGCCGTTATCAAATTGCTCGGTGGTGTTGCTGATGGCCAGTGAACGACTCATGAGTGGACAAGCTCCAGTGTTTGGGCGGGATTGTCGTGAAGGTGGCAACGCACGTTGCCGCCGATAATCGAATCATTGGCCGGGTAGGCCGTCTTGCAGGGAGCGAAGCAGCTCGGGCAGCGCGGATGGAAAGCGCAACCGGAGGGCGGAGACATCGGATTGGGGAAGGAGCCGCGCAGGCCGATTTCGGGGATGCCCAGGCGCGGATCGGGGGTGAGCACCGAATCCAGCAAGGCGCGGGTATACGGGTGACCGGGTTCAGCGAACAACGATTGGCGAGTACGTTCTTCGACGATGCGCCCCAGGTACATCACCGCGACCCGGTCGGCGAGGTGTTCGATGACCGCCAGGTTGTGGCTGATCAGCAGATAGGTCAGGCCGAATTCGCGCTTGAGGTCTTGCAGCAGGTTGAGAATCTGCGCCTGCACCGACACGTCCAGCGCCGAGGTGGGTTCATCGCAGATCAACACATCAGGGCGCATGATCAACGCCCGGGCAATGGCCACCCGTTGCCGCTGGCCGCCGGACAGTTGGCTCGGATAGCTGTCGATGACCCGCTTGGGCAGGCCCACGACATCGAGCATCGCTTCGGTCTTCTTGTGCCGCTCGGCGGGGCTGCCGATGTCATGCACGATCAGCGGCAGGGTAATGATTTCCCGCAGTGTCTTGCGTGGGTTCAGCGAGGAATACGGGTCCTGGAATATCGGCTGGATGTGCCGGGACATTTCCTTGCGATCCGTCGCCGCCAGGTGTTTGCCATTGACCAGCACGTCGCCGCTGGTCGGCGCCAACAGACCGAGCAGTAGCTTTGCCAGGGTACTTTTTCCGCAACCGGACTCACCCACCAGGCCGAGGGTCTCGCCACGCATCAGGCGCAGGGAAACACCATCCACGGCTTTCAGGATGGCGGCGGGTTTGAAAAAGCCCTTGTTGATCCGAAACTCGCGACGGATGTCACACAGCTCCAACGTGATGTCTTTTTTCATGACCTTGCGCGCTCCAGAAGGCGAACCGGTGCCGGAGCCGGTGCGGCGAACAGGCAGCGCGCCATGTGTCCGTCCTGCTCGATTTCGGGGATGTCTTGCGCGCAGGCCGCTATCGCTTGAGCGCAACGATTGCGGAACGCACAACCCTGCTGTTCGCCCACCAGGCTTGGCACCAGCCCTGGAATCGAACCCAGGGCCTCGCCCGGTTTGGTCCGGCCAGGGATTGGAATACTGGCCAGCAGACCGCGGGTGTACGGATGCTGCGGGTTCTCGAACAGTTGCAGGGCAGGGGCGGTTTCGACGATTTCCCCGGCATACATCACCGCGACCCGATCGGCGATCCGTGCCACCAGCCCAAGGTCGTGGGTGATGAAGATCACCGCCAGGCCGAGTTCTTTCTGAATGTCGCGGATCAAGCGCAGGATCTGCGCCTGGATGGTCACGTCCAGGGCCGTGGTGGGCTCATCGGCGATGATCAGGTCCGGTTCGCACATCAACGCCATGGCGATGATCACCCGCTGGCGCAAACCGCCAGACAGTTGATGCGGGTACTGGCGCAAGCGTTCGGTGGCATTGCTGATACCGACTTTCTCCAGCATTTGCGCGGCGCGAGTCAGGGCATCCTTGCGCGACACCTTGCGATGCTGAGTCAGCACTTCGCTGAGCTGATCGCCAATGCTGTAGGCCGGGTTCAGCGAGGTCATCGGTTCCTGGAAGATCATCGCCAGACGGTTTCCGCGCAGGTCGCACATGCGCCGTTCGCTCTGGCCGATCATGTCGATACCGTCCAGTGTCAGCCGCGACGCGGTGCGTTTGGCCTTGCGTGGCAACAGGTCCATCAGCGCCAGCGACGTCAGGGATTTACCGCAGCCGGATTCGCCGACGATGCACAACATTTCACCGCGTTCGACTTCAAAGCTCAGACCGCGCACGGCATGCAGCATGTCATCCGGCGTCGGGCTGTTGCCCATGGGGATGTCCACGCGCAGGTTTTCAACATGGAGTAGTGCCATGTTCGGTACCCTCTATTAGTAAGGCCGTCTATCAGTTACGGCCGTCGGGCAGGATCAGATCGCGCAGGCCATCGCCGACCAGGTTGATGCCCAGCACCAGAATCATCAGGGCGACGCCAGGAATGGCGATGACCCACGGGGAAAAGAACATGTAGGGTTTGCCTTCAGCGATCATCAAGCCCCAGGACGGCGTCGGCGGTTGCACGCCAACGCCGAGGAACGACAGGGCCGACTCCAGCAGGATCGCGTGGGCCATTTCCAGGGTCGCGACGACGATCAGTGCACCGACCAGGTTGGGCAGAATCTCACTGACCAGAATGCGCAGGGTCGAGCAGCCAAGCGCCTGGGCCGACGCGACATATTCAGCATCGCGAATCTGTTGCACCGAAGCCCTGACCACCACCGCGAAGCGATCCCATAACAGGCAGCCCAGCAGCACGATCACCACTTTCAGCGAGCCGCCCATCAACGAGGCCGAGGCCAGCGCGACCATCACCACCGGCATCGCCAGCCGGGTGGTGATCAGGTAGCTGATGAACGCATCGACCTTGCCGCCGTAGTAACCCGCCAACAGCCCCATGACGGTGCCGATAAAGCCGGAAATCAGCGCCGCGGCGATACCGATGAACAGCGAAATACGAGCGCCGTAGAGCAGTCGCGACAGGTAGTCGCGGCCCAGCTTGTCGGTTCCCAGCACGTATTCCCAGGTGCCGTTGGCCATCCATACCGGCGGTTTCATGCGCAGCATCACGTCTTGCGCATAAGGGTCATGAGGCGCCAGCCACGGGGCGAAGAGCGCGCCGGTGAAGATGATCAGCAACAACACCGTGCCAATGGCGAAACCACGATGGCGAAAGCTCTTGCCAAGGACTCGGCTCAGGCTGCTGGGGGGTGGCAGGTAGTCATTGATCGCGAGGGTAATGGGGGTGCTCATGTAAGCCTCCTAGCGCACGCGAATGCGCGGGTCGAGCAGTGCGTTGAGCACATCGGCCAGCAAGGTGAGGATGATGTAGATCACCGCAATCAGCAGGACCACGGCCTGTACCACTGGAAAGTCGTCACGGGCGATGGCGTCCCAGGCGAGTTGTCCGATGCCTTGCAGGGAGAACACGGTTTCGATCACCACCGAACCGCCGAGCATGAAGCCGAACTCCACCGCCGCCAGCGCGACGACCGGAATCAAGGCGTTGCGCAGTGCGTGCTTGAACAGCACGCGGGCAGGGCGCAGGCCCTTGGCGCGGGCGGTGCGGATGTAATCGGAACTGAGCACATCAAGCATGCCTGCACGGGTCAGGCGCATGATCGCCGGCGTCGCGTAGTAGCCCAAGGCAATGGCCGGCATGACGAAGTGCAGCAGGGTCGAATTGCCGGACACCGGCAGCCACTTGAGCGTCACGGCGAACACCACGATCAGCATCAACGCAAACCAGAAACTGGGCATGGCCTGGCCCAGTACGGCAATGCTCAAGGCCAGTCGGTCGATCCAGGTGTCGCGTTTGACCGCCGCCAGCACGCCCAGTGGAATCGCCACCAGCAAGGCGATGCCCAGCGCCATGGCCCCTAAGCCGAGGGTAATGGGCAAGCGGCTGGCGACGAGGTTGTAGACCGATTCCTGAAAGAAAAACGAGTTACCCAGATCCAGCCGCAGCAAATCGCCCAGCCAGTTGAAGTACTGGGTCGGTAGCGGTTTGTTCAAACCGTATTGCACGCGGATCTGTTCGATCTGTTCGCTGGTGGCTTCCGGTCCGCCAATGGCCGTGGCCAGGTCACCGGACAGGTGCAACAGGGAAAAGCTGATCACCGACACGGTAATGGCGACGCAAATAGCGATGCCCAGCCGGCGCAGAAGGAATCCAAGCATGGCAAGTTTCCTCATATCCAATGGATGGCAGGTGTGAGGAGGTGTCCGTGGTGCGGGTTGGTCCGCAAGTCACGGCACCTCTCGATCAATCCGCTCGGTTGCGGATCACTTCCAGCTGGACTGAACGAAACGCGGCAGCTCATCCGGGTACGACGTGAACGCCAGTTCGGAGGTGTAGGCGTAGTTCATCGAGTAGTTGAACAGCGGCGCCCAATACGCCTGTTCGCTGATGCGCTGCAACGCCTTGCGGTAGTTGTCCTTGCGCACTTGCGGGTCAAGGGCGTTGTCAGCGGTCTGCAACCAACCCTGGACTTGCGGATCCTTGATGTTGTCGTCCGGGTTGCCCTTGAACCAGGTGCCGGCCGACGCCGAGGTGTCGAGGATCGAGAACGAGCCCCAGGCCTGAAACGACATGGGCACCTTGCCGCCACGTTGCTGATCGCGCAGGGCGGCGTACTTCAAGAAGCGGAGCTTGGCGTTGATGCCCACGGCGCGCAGGTTGCCGATGATGGCTTCGACGTAGTCACGGTCGCGATAAGCGAAGATTTCGGTCTCGAAGCCATTTGGGTAACCGGCTTCGGCGAGCAGCGCCTTGGCCTTGGCCGGGTTGTAGTCGTAGACCGTGGCCGCGGAGGTATCGCAGCCGAACTGGCCTGGATAACAGGCAACCTGCAAGGGCTTGGCTTCGCCCCCCACCAATTGCGTGGCCAGCGCATTGCGGTTGATCGCATGGTTGATGGCCTGACGCACCTTGAGGTTTTTCATGGGCGAGTTTTCAGTGGAGGTGCCCCGGGCATCAAGAATCAGGAAGCCGATGCGCATGGTTTCGCCGCTGGTCACGGTCAGGTTCGACATGCCTTTGAGATCGACCGCCTGATCCGGGGTCACACGCCAGGTCCAGTCGACACCGTCGGTCATCAACTCGGCCAGGCGGGTTTCGGCATCCGGGATCACCCGGAACTTGAGGTGGCCGATATGGGGCTTGCCTTGTGGGCTGTCTGGAAAGTAGTCCTTGTTGATCTCCATGGTCACGCCTTCGCCAGCCACCACCGACACGGCTTTATACGGTCCGGTACCGATTGGCTTGCGGCTGAATTCGGCCAGGCCGACCTTCTCGAAATACTGCTTGGGGAACATCGGAACGGCGTTGGACAGGTATTCCAGTGCCGGAGGGAAGGGCTTCTTCAAATGCAGGCGGACGCTGTAGTCACCGGTTTTTTCGGCGCTCTTGATCCAGTCCACGTTTTGCACGGTCACGACTTTCGCTTCGGGCGACACCACGTAGTTGAGGGTGAACACCACGTCGTCGGCGGTGAAGGCGTCGCCGTTGTGAAATTTGACGTCTTTGCGCAGCTCGAAGTCGATGGTGGTGTCGTCGACCTGTGTCCAGCGGGTGGCCAACATGGGCTTGTATTCGCCGCTGTTGGGATCGCGGTAGATCAGGTTGTCCCAGATCAGCCGGCCGAGAATCACGCCTTCGCGTAGATCGTTGTGATAGGGGCTGATGTTTTCAGGCTCGCTGTCGGAAGCGTAAACCAGGGTGTCGTTGGCTTTACCGGCATGAGCCGGAAAACTGCTGATGATGCCCATCAGCGCGATAGTGCAGGCGAAACCTTTGATGCCCATGCCGTCGTCTCCGTTGGCGAGAGTGGTTGAATCAAAGGGCAGCGAATCGCAAAAGCGGAAAGGAGGGTAATAAAGACCAGGTCATGTTTTTTTTGATCTGGACACGAATGTAGGGAAAGGCTATCAATGCCACAAGAATAATATTTCGATACTTCCTTTGCCGAAAAGGCAAACCTTGGGGGCGCCGATGCAGCTGTATGGTGTGCAGTCCACGGCACTGCGCTATTTTCTTGAAGTGGCGCGATGTGGATCGATCAGCGAAGCCTCGGTACGGCTGAACGTCGCGGCGTCAGCGGTGAGCCGGCAGATTGCCAAGCTTGAATTGGCCCTGGACGCCAGCCTGTTCGAGCGTCGTGCCCGGGGCATGGTGCTGAGCGAGGCGGGGGTACGACTGGCGGCTTATGCGCGCAAGTCGCAGCTTGAGGCCGAGCAGGTGGTGCTGGAAATTACCGAGCTGCATGGCTTGCAACGAGGTCATGTGCATGTCGCCTGCTCGGAAGGATTTGCGCTGGAATACATGCCCAGGACCATCAGCGCGTTCCGGCGTGAGTATCAGGGCATTCATTTCACATTGGAGGTCTGTGCGCCTGCCGAAGCGACCGAGAAGGTTCGCTCCGGCGAAGCCGATCTGGCGATGACCTTCAGCCTGACGCCGCAAAAGGAAATCAAGGTCGAACATGTCCTGAGCGGGGCGATTTTTGCCGTGGTCTCCAACGCTCATCCTTTGGCCGGGCGTGAAGCGGTCAGCCTCGCTGAGTTGCAACCCTGGCCCATTGCGTTACCCAAGGCCGACACCACGATACGGCAACTGTTCGACATCTGTTGCGGTGTACAGGGGTTGTTGTTCGACCCGGTGTTGACCACTAATTACGTTGCCTCGCTCTATAGCTTCGTCCGCGAAGAGGGGGGGATCAGCCTGGCCAGCGAAATGACCTTGCACAAGCAGGTGGCGGACAAGGCACTGCAATGCTTGCCGATCCTCGATGAAGGCATGCATGCGCGGCGCATCGAACTGCAAAGCATGGCTGGACGCAATCTACCGGCAGCGGTTTGTGCATTCAGGGATTTTCTGATTGCGGATCTGGCGAAAGCCAAGCTCTGAGCCGGGTGAGTGTGCTTTCAATGCCATTCGTTTTTTTGACCATCAGCCGCCGGCCCTCTCCGCCGAGCGGCCAATGAACCTCTGTTGCCGGCGAAAAAACCGTAATGCTACGGCTGGACGGTGCTCTTGGTGGAGACGATTTTGCCGTAGCCTTCCATTGGCGGCGTTTCGACCACCCACATACGCTCGCTGCGACATTTGAACTTCACCCCTTTGCGCGGCGCCATGACTCTGGTCGTCTCCATGCACATTGCCCTGGTGGCGAAGGTAGGTCCCGGTTTGCGTTCCTCGATACAGCCTTCGATGCCGCTGCAGATCGTCATCACAACAAAGTAAACAGTCATCATCTCGGTATTGCTCCCTTGCGCGATGCGAGTGATTACAGCCTGTAGTCCAGGTCGGCTGGCCTAACGTTCTAGCGGGGGTTGCCTGCGGATAATGAGCTTCGATTCAAATCGCCAGCAATGGCACGTTGGTACCGCGCGTCGGGAAACTGTCGCTGTATTAATATATTTTTATTTCATCGATTTTTATGCCAATAACTTGGCGTCATCCGCGCGCAAGGAGAGGGTGAACGCGGGGCCATAAACACCCGGAAACCCCTGTGGGAGCCGAGCTTGTTCGCGATAGCGTCGGCACATTCAAAACCTCACTGCAGGCTGACCCAGCGCCAGCAAGCCCGTCGCTGCTCAGCTTGCCTACAACAGAGGATGCAAAGGCGCTAGCATGAGCGTTTACTCATAGAAGGGAACATCATGCGCAACCTTCCTCCTTCTTCGAGCCTGCGCGCCTTCGAAGCCGCTACGCGGCACGCCACGTTCACCGCGGCAGCAGAGGAGTTGCATGTCACACAGAGCGCAGTGAGCCACCAGCTCAAGCATTTGGAACAGCTCTGGGGATTGCAACTGTTTCATCGCGGTAACTCTCTGCACCTGACCTCGGCAGGCGCAGCGCTTGCGCCCATCGTGCGGGAGTTCTTCATGAAGCTCGAGGCCACCTTGGCCGATTTGCGCGAGCAGAACGGGCGGCAGCGGCTGAGTGTGAGCACGACCTATTCTTTCGCCTTGAAGTGGTTGCTGCCCAGGCTTCCTGATTTGGCGCAAGCGCATCCGGAAATCCTGCTTACCCTGGACAGTACCGATAGCCCCATTAACTTCTCGACGACAGACCCGGACGTGGCTATCCGCCTGGGCAGCGGACATTTCCCTTCGCTGTTTTCAGAATTCCTGTTCCGCGAGCAGATTTTCCCTGTCGCCAGCCCAGCGTTGCTTGCACGCTTTGGCACGCCTCAAACGGCCGCCGAATTGCTGCGCTATCCACTGCTTACGCGTGATGGCGCAGCGTTGGTGCCGAAATGGGAGCAATGGTTTGCCCAGGTGGGCGTCGAGGTCACGACCCTGAAGGAAAGTATTCGCTACGCAGATACCAATATGACCATCGAGGCGGCGCTCCTGGGACAAGGTATCGCGCTGGCACGCAGCGGGCATGTCGAAGCCGAGCTCAATGACGGCCGTCTTGAGAGGCTTTTCGAACTGCCGTGCGCATCGCCTCTGGCGTATTACTTCGTATGCCCCAAAGGAATCGAGACTCAGCCTCATATCACCCGCTTTCGTCGTTGGCTGGTGACCCAGGCCCTGGATGCTCAGCGCGCTTATGCATGAGGTTTTCCTCATGCATGGATGAAGAGACTTTGCTTTTTTAGCGCGACTCGCTCGGTCTAGGATGATGCATGCCCTTACACATCATCTGCCTCGTCTTGTTCGCCGCGCTGCTACACGCCAGTTGGAATGCCATGCTGCGTGGGGGGGCCGACCGTTTGTGGTCCATGACCATCATGTGCATGGCGATAGCCTTGGCGAGCGCCATCGTGGCGGCGCTACTGGCGCCGCCGGCCCGTGCCAGCTGGTTCTGCGCCGGCCTCTCCGCTCTATTGCACGTGGGCTACAACCTGTTCCTGGTGCGCAGTTACAAGTCTGGCGACCTGGGCCAGACCTATCCCATCGCCCGCGGTGTATCCCCGATCCTGATTGTCCTGGCCGCTTCGCTGTTCGCGGACGAACGCGTGGCGCCGAGTGGACTGCTGGGTATTGCGTTGGTGTCGACCGGAATCCTGTCGCTGGCTTATACCGGGCGCCGGCGGGCCTTGCCTGACTTGCCCTATGCACTGGGCACCGGTTTTTTCATTGCCGCTTACAGCGTTGTCGATGGCATAGGTGTGCGCCTCTCCGGGGCGCCAATGGCCTACACCGCCTGGATGTGCCTGTTGTGGGGTGTGATGATGCCCCTGGTCTATATCGGACTGCGAGATGCCAGGAGCCTCTTTGCTTTGCGGCCAGGTATCGCCGTGGCCTTCGCTGGCGGGCTGGTTTCATTGCTGGCCTACGGCGTCGTGATCTATGCCATGGCCCATGCCCCGATGGGGGCGGTGTCCGCCCTGCGCGAAACCAGTGTCATGTTCGCCGCTTTGATCGGGTACGCATTTCTTGGCGAGGCATTGACCTTGCGCAAGCTGTTGGCCTGCGCCGTCATTGCCCTCGGTACGCTGGTGATCGGCTGACGCTGCTTTTTTCATTGGGCTGTGAGGATTGACCATGAATGACCGTTCGCAAAACCCCGTGATCCTGATCACCGGAGGCGGGCGCGGGATCGGGGCGGCGACCGCCCTGCTGGCCGCTGAGCAAGGTTATGACGTCGTGCTGACCTACATCGCCGATGAGGCGTCGGCGTTGGCGGTGGCAGCGCAAATCGAGGCCAAGGGGGGCCGTGCCTTGGCGGTGCGTGCCGATAACGCCGACCCAGCACAGGTCGCCGAACTCTTCGCCACCCTTGACCTGCGCTTCGGACGAATCGATGTGCTGGTCAACAACGCTTCGATATTGGCACGCCAATCTCGCTTGGAGGATCTTGGCTTCGAGCGCATGCAGCGAATCTTTGCGGTCAACATCTTGGGTCCGATGCTCTGCGCGCAACACGCGACCCGGCGCATGGCCTACCGTTATGGCGGGCGTGGCGGCGCGGTCATCAATATCTCTTCGGCGTCAGCCCGCCTCGGTAGCCCGAATGAATACGTGGACTACGCAGCGTCCAAGGGGGCGGTTGAAACGTTCACGACCGGTTATGCCAAGGAAGTGGCCCGGGAGGGGATTCGTGTCAACTGCGTTCGCCCCGGGCATATCTATACCCAGATGCATGCGAGTGGGGGAGAGCCGGGCAGAGTCGACCGGGTGAAGGACACGATCCCCATGGGGCGCGGCGGACAACCGGAGGAGGTCGCGCGGGCCATTCTCTGGTTGGCGGGGCCGCAGGCTTCGTTTGTGACGGGTACCTTCCTGGATGTGACCGGAGGGAAGTAGACCGGCTATCGAGCTCTTCTTTCAAAAGGCGTGGTCTGGCACCGTGTCAAGGTGCCCAGATTCCCACATCGCGGGCATCCACCGACTTGGGCAACAGCCCGGCGGCGAAAAAGGCATCGGCGATTTTCTGCTGTTCATCCAGTTGGTCGGCTTTTACCGGTTGTACCTGGTAACTGCGATGGGCGTTGGCCGCTTCGACCGTTTCCACATCGAGATTGCCCCACAACGGGCCCAGGACCTGCGCCGCGTCGCGGGGATGGTGCTTGATCCAGTCGCCAGCGTCCCGCAGTTGCTCGTATACCACCTTCAGCACTTCAGGGTGCGCCTTGGCGTAGGGGGTGCTGGTCAGGTAATAACGCTTGTAGCTGGCCAGCCCGCTGCCGTCAGCCAGGGTTCGCGTCGGTAGCTGCCGCTGCACACCGCTGAGGAACGGTTCCCATGTGACCCAGGCATCGACCTTATGATTCTCGAATGCCGCCCGGCCATCCGCGGGAGACAGGTAGGCTGGTTGGATGTCCGAGAACTTCAGGCCTGCCTTGTTCAGGGCCGCGATCAACAGGTAGTGGGCACCCGCCGCCTTGGTGACAGCGACTTTCTTGCCTTTCAAATCCGCCAGTTGCTGCAAGGGGGAATCCTTGGCCACGACAATGGCCTGGGCCGAGGGCGAAGGGGCTTCCTGTGCGAAATAAGTCAGCTTGGCCTGTGCGGCCTGAGCGAATATCGGCACGGTATCGGCCACGTCGGCGCTGACGTCGACATTACCGACATTCAATGCTTCCAGCAGTGGCAGGCCGCTGGGGAACTCGTGCCAGCTCACGTCGATGTCTGCCTGGGCGAGCGCCTTGTCCAGTTTGCCTTGGGTTTTCAGCAACGTAATCAGGGTCGATGATTTCTGGTAACCGATGCGCAGGGTTTCCCGAGCCTGGGCCGGGAGCGTAAGAGTGGACAGGACCAGTGCAACGACCAGGCCGGTCAGAGCGGGGTGATGCAATATCGCCCGGGGATGGTTGATGAGTCTTGACATGGCTTGCTCGACATTGACTAAGGGGTGGATGAACACCACGGAATCCTATGGTTATAAAAACCAATTTATAAATACTTTTTGTGCATTAGCTTAGGCGTCTTTGCACTCGCCAAAACGGCCACTGCCGGCCAATTGCGCGGGGTCTCAGAGGTCGTAGCGCACCGACAACAAAAGGGTTCGCGGATCGTTGACGGAGTAGTAGCGAGCACCGCTTGCGGGCACATAACCGACCGCTTGCGGGTAGGCGCGGTCGAGCAGGTTTTTCACCGACAGTGTGGTCGTCCAGTGCCCGTCGCCGGAGATGTAGCGGGTGTTGGCATTCCAGAAGGTCTGCTGGGGGATTTCCTGGACGTCGTCGTTCAGCGCATTGGCATAGGACTTGGTCTGGAACTGCGCATCGGTGCCAGCCAACCAGGTGCCGGGCAAGCCCGCCGGGATGGTGTAGTTGAGGCCGACACTGGTGTTCCAGCGCGGCGAGTACACCAGTTGCTTGCCGTTGGCATCGACCCCGGCGCCGCTGGCGTTTTCGAAGTCGTCGTACTGGCTTTGCAGGTAGCCAAGGTTGAACGTCAGTTGCAGGTCGTTGGTCAGCGCACTGAGGGTTTCCAGTTCGACGCCGTAGGTGTGGGCCTGGCCCACGTTGGTCCGCAGGCTGACGCCCAGCGCCGGGTCATAAGCGTTGGTTTGCAAGTCCTTGTAGTCGTTGTAGAACAGTGCGAGGTTGGCGCGCAGGCGACGGTCGAAGAAGTCGCCCTTGAAGCCGGTTTCCCAGGTGGTCACGTCTTCGGGAGAGAATGCTTGCTCGGCGGCGGCTTGGGTCGGCGCGCGGTTGTCGTAGCCGCCGGCCTTGAAGCCTTTGGCGACGTAGGCGTACTGGTTGAGGTGTGGCGTCCAGGCGTATTCGAAGCCGAGTTTCGGGCTGGTGGATTGCCAGGATTTGCTGGAGTCGGCGCTGAAATTGGTGCCGGTGATCTGCCGGTCGGTGTTGACCACGTAGTTGGTGTAGTCGAAGTTCTTATGTTCGCGGGTGAACCGGAGGCCGGCGATCAGCGACAGTTGTTGCGTGACTTTGTAACTGCCCTGGCCATACAACGCATAACTTTCGGTATTGGTCGTGCTGTATTGACCCTGGCCGATCACTCGGTTGCGCGCAATCGAGTAAGTCAGGCTGTCTCGCTCGGCATCGAATTTTTCCCGGTACAGGTACAGGCCGGTGCTGAAGCTGAAATCGTCGTAGTCGCCGTTGAGCTGGAACTCCTGGGTGGCATAGTCCTGCTTGTAGGTGATCAGGCTGTTCTGAATGAGGGCCGCCTGCCCGGAATTGTCATAGTCCACCGGTTGGTTGAAGGCTGAGTAGGCGGTCACCGATTTGAAACTCAGATGATCGTCGAGGGTATAGATCGCCCGCAGCACCGAGCTGCCCTGGTCGAGACGGTTCTTCGGATTGAGGCTGCTGTAGCTCTTGAACTTGTCGAAGTGGCCGTCGGCATCGAAGGGGGTATAGCTGGTGGTGTCGCCGCGGTCGAAAGTGCCGGCCAGCGTCAGTTGCACATCCCAGGGCGAGTCGATGGGGTTGAAACGCAACTTGCCGCGGTAGGACTGCAGGTCGACGTTATTCACGTCCTCGCCGCGGGTGGGGTTGGAGACGGTGCCGTCACGGGTCAGGCGAATCGCCGAAAAGCTGCCGAACAGGGCGTTGTCTACCAATGGGCCGCTGATCAGCAGTCGACCGTTCTGGGCGTTGTAGTTGCCGGCGCCAAGCTCGAAGAAACCACGGGTTTCCTGGGTCGGGTCGCGGGTGATCACGCGGATCGCGCCGGCGCTGCTGTTGCGCCCGTAAAGCGTGCCTTGGGGGCCACGCAGGACTTCGACGCGCTCGACGTCGTTGAAGTCGAGCATCGAGGAAATCGCCCGGGGGATGTACAGGTCATCGGCGTAGATCGCCACGGCGGCTTCCTGGATCGGATCGGTCTCGCCGATGCCTCGAATCCCGTAGGTCTGCGCGCTGTAGGAGATCGACTGGCGGCTGAGGGTCAGGTTCGGGACCTGCCCGGAAAGGTCGCGGATGCTCTTGATCTGCTTGTCCTCGAGGGCGTTTTCATCGAACGCGGAAATCGCCAGCGGGGCTTTCTGCAAGTCCTCGCTGCGGTGTTCTGCGGTAACGGTGACAACGGGGAGGGCACCCTCCCTGGTGTTTTCTTCGGCGTGGGCCGACAGCCCGAACAAGGCCAGCGATACGGCCACTGCCAAGCGGTTTGAAGTGAAGGTGTCGTGCATGGTGAACCCCTGGTGTGGAGATGCTGCGTGGGTGTGGTCTTTTTTTGGGCAAAGCGTTGCCGTGGTCATGGCGGTGAACGCCATGGCGGCGGTGGCTCGGGCCGGTTTCAGGTTTGGGTGTGCAAGTGACCGTGGAGTGGTGTCGGCCGGAAAAACATAGCGTTCCGAGAGCCTCCACCTGGTCAGGGGTCGGTGATGGTTGTAACAGTATTTGTATAATAAGGCGCTGTAAAAGTCCGATTTGTTATAAGTTAATTATAAAAAATAGGCATTAAGTCTTTAGATTAAATGCGTAAAGCTGATGTTTTGGTTGTGCGCAGAACACACCCTGTGGGAGCGGGCTTGCTCGCGAAGACGGTGGGCCAGTCGACGCCCATATCGACTGACACTCCGCCATCGCGAGCAAGCTCGCTCCCACATTTGTTTTGGGTGACTTCAAAAATCTACCTGTTCCGCCAGATCCCTGTGGGAGCGGTTCAGTAGCCGCGCTGTGGGTTCGCCAGATTTTCTGGCGCCAACCCGTTCAGGAAGCGCTCGAGATTGGCCAGGAAGCTGTCGGCTATTTCATGGCGGCTGTTGCTGGAGATCGCCGAGGTGTGGGGCGACAGGCGCACCCTGGGGTGGGCGTAGAGCGGATGGCCGTCGGGCAGCGGTTCGGGGTCGGTGACGTCCAGTGAGGCCAGGCCGAGGGTGCCTTCGTCCAGGGCCGCGAGCAACGCCCCATGGTCCAGCAGGCCGCCGCGCGCGATGTTGATCAGGTGCAAGCCCGGCTTGGCGCTGGCGAGCACCGCGCGGTTGACGATGTGCCGCGTTGCATCGGTCAGCGGCGCGGCCAGTACCAGATGATCGGAGCGCGAAAACAGCTGGTGGATGTCTTGCGCGGCTTCGACGCCTTCCACCTCGAACGGCGTCGAGCTTTGCCGCAACGCTAGCACATGGATGCCCAGGGCACGGGCTTTGGCCGCCAGGCTGCGACCAATCGCACCAAAGCCGAGAATGCCCAGCGTGCTGCCCTTGAGCGGCCTCAGGGCGCTGAACTGCCATTGCGAGTCGTGCACCCAGATGTCCGGCAGGTGTTTGGCCGCCGCGAAGATCGACGCCAGGGCGAACTCAGCAATGTTATCGGCGGCGCTGCCCCGGGAGGTACTCACCGGCGGGCCATCGAACAGCCACTTGGGGTAAAAGTCGATGCCGGAAGACACCACCTGGACCCATTTCAGGCCGTAGGGCCAGCCCGGCGGCGGCGTGTCCGGCGCCAGGTAGCCGTGCACGTTGATGGGCCGGGCCAGCAAGACACTGACCTCGGCCGGCAGGTCGCTTGGCACGCCGGCCGGCGCGTCGAGCACTTGCGCGCCAGGGTGCGTCTGTTCGAGGCGTTGGCGGATCACATCGTTGAAGTCTTTATCCAACTGGCTGGCGATCACGAGCGTGCTCATACAAGGTCCTTCTTCTGACGTTGGGCAAACGCCGCTTTGCCGACGCCTTGCAGCACGGCGTCGTTTTGCGGGGTGTGGACGCGACTGCACAGTACGTCGCGATAATGCCGCTGCAACGGGCTGTGCCGCGACAGGCCGGGGTTGCCGGACGCTTCGATGGCCAGTTCGACAGCGCGGATGGCGTTACCGGTCACCAGGTATTTCAATTGCGCGGCATGGGCCGCCGGGGTGCGTCCTTCGGCAGCGGCATCCAGCAGGCTGCGATTGGCGAACAGCAGGGTGTCGATGTGCCCGACGGTTTCCTGGAAGCGTGGCAGGGTCGCCAATGCAGCGCCGAGGTTGGATGGTTTGCGCTGTTCCAACCAATCCACGAACCAGTCCCGCGCGGCCTGGGCGACGCCGTCGTAGACCGCCGACAGCAACACCGACATCCACAGGAAGCCGTCACCGTCCAGTTCGGGTTGCGGCGCACTCCAGCGACTGACACTGACCGCGTGATCCAGTGGCACCAGCACGTTGTCGAACCGCACTTCATGGCTGCAGGTGGCACGCATGCCCAGGTGGTCCCAGTCGTCGACGATGCTGATCCCGGGTGTGTCCTTGTGGATCAGCCAGGCACCCACCAGCGGATCTTCATCGGTGCTGCGCGCCCAGACGCTGAACCAGGTCAGGCCGTGACTGCCGGTGGAATAGAGCTTGCGCCCGCTGATGCGCCAGCCTTCGGAGGTGCGCCTGGCGATGGTCGCCGGCAGCCCGCCACGGGCCGGGGTGCCCAGGTCGGGCTCGACACGCAAGGCATTGATCAGCGCGCCTTCGCCCACGGCATCCTGGGCCACTCGCAAGCGCAATGCCTCAGGCCAGTTCCGATTGTCCTGCAGGCGCGAATGCTGGAGGTACTGCATCACCAGAATCAACGCCGTGGAAGGCTCGCCCTTGGCGACCGCACTGATCGCCTTGCGTGCCTGCACCAGGCTGGCGCCGCCACCGCCCAATGCCTTGGGCACTGTCAGGGCCAACAGACCATGCTCGTGCAGCAACGTGAAATTGTCCCGGGGAAAGGCGCCGCTCTCGTCATAGACGTGGGCCGTGGCTGCCAGTTGCCTGCCGATGCGTTCGAGCAACGTGTCGAAGTCGGCGACATCGACCGATTGCAGCGTGGGTGGGCGTGGAGAAGAAAGACTCATGGTGCGTTCACTCGATCAAAGAGGTGAGGTCCGGTGCGGCCCTTGTGGCGAGGGAACAAGCGCCCCCGTCACAGGCATTCAAAGCGGCAGCAGGCGGAAGTTCCTGTCCCACAGCGGACCCACGTCGAGTCGTTCGTTCAACACGCCGGCGTTGAAGAACAGGTCGGCGACTTCTTGTTGCGAAGCAATGGCCTGGTCGCTGACTTCGACGACTTTCGACGGCTGGCTGCGGTTGTTGTACATGTCCAGGAACACGGCTTTATCGACGCCCAGCAACTGTGCCGACTTGGCGGCCCAAGGCTCGGGGTTGGTGTTGATCCATTCCAGGGTGCGCGCCTGCCGTTGGATATAGTCCTGGATCGCCTGCTTGCGCAGCGGGTCTTCCAGGGCAGCGGGGCGCGCGGCGACCAGGTAGTTGCCCGACAAGTAGCCCAGGGCGGTTTTCAACACCCGGGCACCGCTGCGGAACTTTGCCAACTGGATGAATACGCCATAGATCACCCAGGCATCGAGCTGACCGCTCTGAAACGCCGTGAAGCCATCCTGGGGCGTGAGCGCCACCGCCGTGATGTCGTTCATGGTCAGGCCCTGTTCCTTCAAGGCCTTGATCAGAAAGTAGTGGGACGTGGTGGAGCGCACATAGCCGACCCGCTTGCCACGCAGTTGTCCGATCGATTCGAGGGCGGAATCCTTGGGAATCAAAATCACCTGGTTGTTCACATCGCCTTGCAGCACCGCGATCAGGCGCGGCTGGCGGTGGCTCTGGATGGAAAAGATCGGCGGGATTTCGCTCATGCTGCCCACGTCCAGGCTGCCCGAGGCCAGCGCTTCGACGATCAGGTTGCCACCGGCGAACTCGGCGTATTCGACCTTGTAGGGTGTATTGCCGGTGCCGGCATCGTCGACGAAATAGGAATCCTGGCCCCGGTAGGTTGCGACGCCCAACGTCAGGTCAGAAAGCCCTTTGCCTTGGGCGCAGGCGCGTGGGGCAAACCCCAGGGCGGATAGCCCCATCGCACCCAGGGCGATGGAACTGGCCGTGAGGAAATCGCGACGATTGAATTGCCCTGGCGTGAGGTTTTTCATCATGGTCGGGCCCTTGCTCATGCTACGGCCTCGCGGGCCGCGTTTGTCGCCACGGGCCGTGCGTATCGGTTGGCGGGCACCGGCAGGCCCAGATTGTCCCGCAAGGTGTTGCCGCTGTATTCGCTGCGAAATAACCCGCGCTGCTGCAGGACCGGTACCACGCGTTCGGTGAAATATTGCAGGCCGTCCGGCAGCAGTGAATTGATGATGAATCCATCGGCCGCGCCGTTTTCGAACCAGTGTTCAATGGCATCGGCCACCTGTTCGGGGGTGCCGACAAAGTCCCGCCGTGGCTGGGAGAAACGCAGGGCGACTTCGCGCAACGTCAGGCCTTCGTCCCGGGCCAGTTGCTTGATCCGGTCCGAGCCGCCTTTCTGGCTATTGGCGCCCAGGTCGCCCAGTTCGGGGAAGGGCGCGTCCAGTGGGTACTGACTGAAGTCATGGTCATTGAAGGGGCGGCCAAGGGCGACGATGGCATCTTCGATGCTCACCAGTGCCACGGCTTGCTGGTAGCGGTCTTCGACTTCCGCTGCGTCACGCCCGACAATCGGGCGGATGCCGGGCAGGATCGACAGTTCTCGAGCGTCGCGCCCGAAGCCCTGGGCGCGTTTTTTCAGGTCCTGATAATAGGCGCGCGCTTCGTCGAAGCCCTCGGCGCTGACAAAAATGGCGTCGGCATTGCCGGCGGCAAAGTTGCGCCCGTCCTCGGAAGTGCCGGCCTGGAAAATCACCGGCTGACCCTGGCGGGAGCGAGCGATATTGAGCGGGCCTTTCACCGAGAAGAATTCGCCCTTGTGCTCCAGGGCATGCAGCTTGCCAGGGGTGAAAAATTCGCCCGTTTGCTTGTTGTAGGCGAAGGCGTCGTCTTCCCAGGAATCCCACAGACCCTTGACCACCGCCACATGCTCCTGGGCGATCCGATAACGCACGGCGTGCGGTGGGTGCTCGGCCTTGCCGAAGTTATCGGCGGTGCCACTGAGCCACGATGTCACCACGTTCCAGCCAGCTCGCCCATCGCTGATATGGTCCAGCGAAGCGAACTGGCGCGCCACCTGGTAGGGCTCGGTGTAGCTGACGGTCACCGTCGCCACCAGGCCGATGTTCGACGTCAGTGCCGCCAGCGCCGAAAGGATGGTCAGCGGCTCGAAGCGGTTGAGGTAATGCGGACTGGATTTTTCGTGAATGTGCAGGCTATCGGCGATGAACACGAAATCGAACTTGGCGCCTTCGGCCAGTTGCGTCTGTTGCTTGTAGAAACCGAAATCGGTGCTGGCATTGGGTCGCGCCTGCGGGTGGCGCCATTCGCCCCAGCCGTGGCCGACGCCATGGACCATTGCGCCGAGTTTGAGTTGGCGTTGTCTGCTCATGGTTCTGCTCCTTTAGCGCGAGGCCTGGGCGAGGGGGGCACGCAGGGTGTTGAAGCTCTTGTCGAAACCTTGGGAGACGTCGATGTGGCGAGTCAGCAAGCCTTCTTGCTGATAGATGTCGGCGGTCGCCTGCAGGCCGCTGATCACGACGTCATCAATCACCACCGGCTGCATGTGGGTGGCATTGGCCACGCTCAGGTGAACCGCCAGGGGCAGGCCGGTGATCCTGGCCTGGGCGGCGGCGTATTCATCGGGGTGCTCGTTGCTCCAGCGGTAGGCCCGGTCGACGCGGGCGACAAAGTCGTCCAGTTGCTGGCGTTTGTCGGCGATGGCCTGGCTGGTGGCGGCGAGGTAGAGGTGATTGCTCAACAGATTGCTGCCGCTGACCAGGACCCGCGCCTGGCTCTGAGCGGTCACGACCGTGGTGAAGGGATCCCAGGTGGACCAGGCGTCCGCGGTGCCGTTGTCCAGCACCAGCCGGGATTCACTGGGCAGCAGGAACACGAATTGCACGTCCTGGGTGCTCAGGCCCACGCTGCGCAGGGCCTTGATCGCCAGGTAATGCCCGATGGAGCCGCGCGTGGTGACGATGCGCTTGCCCTTGAGGTCGGCGACTTGCTTGATGGGGGAGTCCTTGGGAACCAGGATGGCCGTGGTGTTACGCCCCTCGGCATGAATGATGCTGACCACCTTGAGCGACGCACCCGCGCCTAGGGCGAATACGTAGGGTGCATCGCCCAGGGCGCCGATATCCACGGCGCCGGCATTCAGTGCCTCGCCCAGCGGCGCGGCGGCGGGGAACTCGGAAAACTGGATCTCGTAGGGCACCTCCTTGAGCTCGCCGGAAACCTCCAGCAAGGCCTTGATAGTGGATTTCTGATTGGCGACTCGCAGCGGCTGCAAGTCGGCGGCATGGACGGGGCCAAAGGCGAGGGCGATCAACAGCAGGGATAGAGTCAGGCGCATCGGAGGCTCCAGGCTGAGTGTTGCGTTCAGCGCCTCCGCCTGGAGAAGGGGTCGGCTGGTGTGGGCAGGGGCCGGTCAACCGACCCCTTGCGGGTTCAGATCACGAAAAAACCATGGGTGCCGTCGCGGGCCAGTTGGTCCACCAGGCCGTACTCCCAATCCAGGTAGGCCTGCATGGCCTCCCGTGGGTTGTCGGTGCCCTCGTACGGTCGGCGATAGCGGTCGATGCGCGGCGAGGCCAGGCGGGTTTCGCCGTGCTCCAGTGGTCGTTGCTCGGCGATCCATGCTGCCGTGCCGCTGCGCAGCAGAAACACGTCCTTGCCGGTCAGCGCCTCGACTTCGGGGACCGCCAGCCGGGCCAATTGGCTGCTGCCGCACGTCAACACATAGCGTTGGGCCGGCGGCACCTTGGCCAAGGCTTCGCTCAACCGAGCGCGCTGTACCCACCAGGCGCCGGGGATGTGGCGCTTGACGTAGTTGGCGCTACCGGTGAAATCCAGCACCACGGTGTCACCTTCGGCCAGCCATTGTTCAAGGGTTCCGGGGCTGATTTCCTCGGCTTGCGGCGGTACAGGCACCGGCGCTTTCCATGTGCCCTGTTCGCTGAAGTGCGCCGGTTGCAGGTCATCCAGTACGTGCACCTCCCAACCCAGTTGCGCGAGCCAGGAGGCTGACATATTGGCGCGTACGCCGTCGTCATCCACCAGCACCAGGCGCGCGCCGCGCACACTGGCGAAGTGATCGGTTTCCTGCACCAGTTGCCCGCCAGGGGTGGAGCGCGAGGCGGGCAGGTGGCCGGCTTCGAATTCTTCCGGAGTACGCACATCGAACAGGTAGGTGCTGCGTGTCGGTTCCTGCTGCCAGCGATGCAGGTCGGCGAGGGTCGCGCGCCCGACCAGTGCCTGGTCGGCGACACGGCGGGCATCGCGAGCGGCGACGTCTCGATGTTCTTCGCCGGTGACGGCAAAGCGGCGTGACTGGCCGTGCTCCAGGGTTTGACCGGCCAGGGTCCAGCCGATGGTGCCGTTGCGCAGGGCGGCCACCGGGTTCTCGATGCCCGCGTTGATCAGCGACTGGGTGCCGATGATGCTACGGGTACGCCCGGCGCAATTGACGATGATGCGGGTCGTCGGGTCTGGCGCGAGTTCGCGAGCACGTAACACCAGTTCCGCCCCCGGCACGCTGATGCCACCGGGAATGCTCATGGTCTGGTATTCGTCGAAACGCCGGGCGTCGAGCACCACCACGTCGGCTTCGCTGTCGAGCAACGACTGGACCTCTTCGGCCGCCAGCGAAGGTGTGTGACGTTGGTTTTCCACCAGCTCACCAAAGGCCTTGCTCGGCACATTGACGTCGATGAACAACTCGCCGCCGGCTTTGCGCCACCCCTCAAGGCCGCCCTCGAGCACGCTGACATTGCTGTAGCCCAAGTCCAGCAAACGCTGCACCGCGATGCCCGCCAGACCCTCGCCGTTGTCATAGACCGTCACCGAGGTATCGCGCCTAGGGATGCGCGAATACACCTCCAGCTCAAGCTTGGACAGCGAAATATTGGCGGCGAACAGCGGATGCCCTTCGGCGAAAGGGGCCTCTTCGCGGACATCGATAAGGGCCAGTTCTTCACGGTTCAGCAACGCCTGGCGAATCTCGGCGTAGGAGCGGGTAGGTACGGTGCTCATAGGGCTTGGTTCTCTTTGGACAGGTCCCAGATATTGGGGAGGAAGGCGTTGGAATAACCGGAAATGAACAACTTCTCGCTGCCGTCGGGCTGATACACCGCACGGCGAACGGCGCCGATGTTGGCGCCGTACACGTGAATGCTGATGGACACCTGGTTATCGAAGGCGTTGCTGACTTGGTGGATGTCGCCGATCTTGGGAGACACCGCTTCCACTTGGCCCGGTACCAGCCGTGTGGGCGCGCCCTCAGGCACCAGGGTACCGTCGGGATGGCGGGCGAAGCCTTGGGAATGCTCGGCGCCACGCAGCATGCCAATCAGCCCCCAGACCCGATGATCGTGGATCGGCGTACGTTGCCCCGGTCCCCAGACAAAACTGACCACGCTGAAACGCTGCCGCGAATCGGCATGCAGCAAGTACTGCTGATAGCGCTCGGGGTCTGCCCGGGCAAAATCCTCGGGCAGCCAATCGTCATGGTTGACCAACTGAGCGAGCAGTTTGCCACCGCGATGCAGCAGGTCGCCTTCGCGAGGGTTGCCGTCGATCAGCTCCGCCAGGGCGCCGATGAATGCTCTGAGTCTCTCCGGGTGTCGGGCCTGGGTCATGGCGATTCCGTCGTTGTGTTGAATGTCTGTTGTCATGATTTAAGCATAATGATTTTTCTTAATATGCTATTTTTTAATGATTAGGTTATAGCTGAAAAGAATTTAGAACAGTTGTGAATAGATTTAGAGGTTATCGATCGGTGCGCCGGGCTATCCAGGCATGCGCAATGGCACTATGCTTTTTTGCAGTGCATTATGCTTTTCAAACATTTTATTGACTGTTCTCTATGTGCGGGCCAAATGAAAATTGACGATATTGACGCCTTTGTCGAAGTGATTCGTTGCCAGTCCATCAGCCATGCCGCCGAGACCTTGCAGCTGACGCAACCGGCGATCACACGACGCGTGCAGAACTTCGAGCAAGCGTTGGGCGTGGAGTTGTTCGACCGCAACACCAAGCCGCTCAAGCCCACGTTGATCGGTACGCGAGTCTATGAGCAGTGTCGTCTGATCCTGCGGGAGATGGACGCCCTGCGCGAGCTGGTTGCCACCGATGCGCCGCCTACCGGCCTGTTGCGCCTGGGCGTTCCGCAAACGATCGGGGATGTGGTGCTGCTCGATGCGCTCAAGCATTTGCGCGTGGAGTACCCCGAGCTACGTGCTCAGGTGGTCACCGGCTGGGGCAGTCAGTTGGTCGGCAAGATCGAGCGTGGCGAATTGGATGCAGCGGCGGCGTTGTTTCCCGCAGGCAAGATTTTTCCAGACAACATTGTCGGTGAGTCGATCGGCAAGATGGAGCTGGTGGTGGTATGCGCCAATGCGCAGTTGCCCAAGCGTCCCTGCAAACTGGCCGACGTCTACCAGAATGGCTGGATCCTCAATCCGGACGGCTGCGGTTTCCGTGCCGGGTTGCAGCGAACCCTGTCGGACCAGGGCCTGGCTTTGCGGGTCAACCTGGAAACCTTCGGTACCGAATTGCAACTGGGCCTGGTCGCCGATGGCCTGGGCCTCGGCCTGGTGCCGCGTCCGCTGCTGGAACGCAGTGTTCATCGCGAACACCTGGCGGTCATGCCACTGAAGGATTTCAAGCCGGTGATGGACCTATGGCTGATCTACCCACACTTCCTGGGCAACCTGCAAGGGCCGGTGGATGCCTTCGGCAAACGGGTGGCTGGATCGCTGCAGAAGGTCAAGGATGCCGCATGAGTGGAAGTGAGGCTGGTCTATCATAAAAAATAATAATAATTAGCTTAGATTAAAATGTGCTTTTTATTATTTTTTGCCTTCCCCTAGGCTTCCTGCAGATCCTTAAGGCCATCCAGGAAGTTTTGCCATGAGCAGCGTCAGTCCGTTATCCAGCGTTTCAAAAAATGTTCGTCAGCGTGTCAGTCCCGAGGAGTGGGAGGTGCGGGTGAAGCTGGCCGCCGCCTATCGGCTGGCGGCCCTGTTCAAGTGGACCGATCACATCTACACGCACTTTTCCGCGCGGGTGCCGGGGCCTGAGGAGCATTTCCTGATCAATGCCTTCGGGCTGTTGTTCGATGAAATTACCGCGTCCAACCTGGTCAAGGTCGACATTGACGGAACCCTCGTCGACGACCCGACCGGCCTGGGCATCAACTACGCCGGGTACGTGATCCATAGCGCTATCCATGGTGCGCGTCCCGACCTGCAAGCAGTCCTGCATACCCATACCCGCGATGGCATCGCGGTATCGGCCCAGCGCGATGGGCTGTTACCGATCTCGCAGCACGCCATCGGATTTTCCGGGCGGGTGGCTTACCACGGTTACGAAGGTATCGCCCTGGATCTGGATGAGCGTGAACGGTTGGTGGCGGACCTGGGGGACAAGAGTGTGTTGATTCTGCGTAACCACGGTTTGCTGACGGCGGGGATCAGCGTCGAGCACGCATTCCAGCAACTGCACGGGCTGGAGCGCGCCTGCAATATCCAGATCGCGGCACAGGCTGGTGGCAATGCCGATTTGATCTTTCCTCCGGCCGAGGTGGTGGCCAAGGTCGAGAAACAGGCCGAAGTGTTAAAAAATGGTGATGGGCCGGGTGTTGCGCGGCACTGGGATGCGCTGATCCGGCAGTTGGAACGGACCGACATCGACTACAAGAACTGAGTCTTCAAGCGGTGTGCCAGGCGGCTCTGTCTTTGCCTGACTCACCGCTTTCGCGAGCAAGCTCGCTCCCACAGTGATGAGTGGACGGGACACGAATCTCTCATCCCACCACAACCAATGTGGGAGCAAGCTCGCTCCCACAGGATGAGTGGACAGGACACGAATCTCCCATCCAACCACGAGCTTGCTCGCGAAGACGTCGGCACATTCGCCATGGACGTAAGCAGACCCACCGCTGTCGCAAGCAGGCCCGCTCGTGTTATTTCAAGCCACTTTTTCAGCGGCCTGGCGTTCGCGTTCGGCGACGAGTTGACGGATCAGCGGGATCAGACGCTTGCCATAATCGATGGCGTCATCAAGTGGGTCAAAACCGCGGATCAGGAACGTGGTGATGCCCAGGTCGTAATAGTCGAGCAGGGCTTCGGCCACTTGTTCCGGGGTGCCGACCAGCGAGGTCGAATTGCCTTGTGCGCCGAGCAGGCCGGCGATCCCGGTCCACAGGCGCTTGTCCAGACGCGAGCCCTGGGCAGCGGCCGCCAGCAAGCGTCGGGACCCTTCGTTCGGTGGTTCGCGACGCACAAAGCCGTTCTGTTCGGCCAACGCTGTGGCCTGTTGCAGGATGCGCTCGGCACGGTCCCAGGCTTGCGTTTCGGTGTCGGCCAGGATCGGTCGCAACGACAGGCTGAAACGAATGCTGCGCCCGTGCCTGGCCGCCTCGGCGCGCACCTTATTCACCACTTCGCGCACCTGTTCGTAGGTTTCACCCCACAATGCGTAAACGTCTGCATGCTTGCCGGCTACAGCGATGGCCGCCGCCGATGAGCCACCAAAATACAGCGGTATGTGTGGCTGTTGCGGCGACTTCACTTGCGAGTGCGCACCCTCGACCTGGTAGTACTTGCCCTGATAGTCGAAGGGCTTTTCGCGGGTCCATTCCTGACGCAGCACATCAAGGTATTCATCGGTACGGGCGTAGCGCTCATCTTTGCCGATGTAGCTTCCATCTGCGCGCAATTCACGATCATCGCCGCCGGTGATGATGTGCACGGCGGTGCGCCCACCATTGAACACATCGAGGGTGGCGAACTGTCGTGCGGCCAGGGTCGGTGCGACGAATCCCGGTCGATGGGCAATCAGGAACTTCAGCTTTTTCGTCACGCTGGCGGCATGGGAAGCAATCAGCGTGCTGTCCGGACTGTTGGAGTGAAACGCGACCAGGGCGCGGTCGAAACCGGCTTCCTCATGGGCGCGGGCGACGGTCTCCACATATTCAGGCTGCAACACCGGGCCGCTGCGTGGCTGGGTTTCCGAGGATTGGTGGCCGCCGATGTAACCGATGAATTCGATGCTCATGCTGGGTTCCTTGTCTTTGGATAGGCGTGATTTCAAAGCCTCCACCGGGCAGGGGGTCGGTCTGTGACGTCGAAAGTAGGCGCAGCGGGCAAGGCTGTGAAATGCCGTTTTGTTCTAAGTTAATTATTAATTAAATGAATCATATAAAATCGTAAATATCAGTACTGTGCATTTTAAGGTGCGTCAGGGACGCATCCGCCGCGGGACGTGGGCTGCGGGCTTTTATTATGCAAATAATTTATCTGGATTATTTTATATCTGATTTTTAATCATATTAGGTTATTCCCAAAAAGAATTTCACTGACGTTTTTTATGCGAATAGCATGAATTCGAAGCCGTATTCTTGATGAGGAAGGAAGCCTGATGACCGAAAAGACCTTCGATACGCAGAGCACGAGTAGCTCGTTTTCTGTCAGCAAGGCTGTTGAAAGCCGGGGGGCATGGAAGCTGATTCCCGGCTGGCTACACACCTGGCGAACCCCGGAAGTCCTCCTGCGCCTGCTCAGTCCGGTTGCGTTGCTGCTCTTGTGGGAACTGGCGTCGCAGCTCGGCCTGATCCCCCAACGGATTATCGCCGCCCCCTCGCAAATAGGCGGCACCCTCTGGGCGATGATTGTGTCAGGGGAGCTGGGCAAGCATTTGCTGGTGTCGCTGCAGCGCGCGTTGCTGGGGTTGAGCATCGGGGTCAGCGTCGGCGTCATTGCGGCGCTGATCACTGGTTTGTCCAAGCGCGGTGAGGTCATCCTCGACTCGCCGATGCAGATGCTGCGCACCATTCCTTCCCTGGCGCTGGTGCCGTTGTTCATCCTCTGGTTCGGCATCGGTGAGTTCACCAAGATCGCGCTGATCGTCACCGGTACGACCTTCCCGGTGTACCTGAACCTGTTCGCCGGGATTCGCAACATCGACCCCAAACTGATCGAGGCCGCCAACACCCTGGGCCTGAATCGTCGCGAGTTGATCTGGCATGTGATCTTGCCAGGTTCCTTGCCTTCGTTTTTTGTCGGCTTGCGCTATTCCCTGGGGATTTCCTGGCTGGCCCTGGTGTTCGTCGAACAGATCAACACCACCGCCGGCATCGGTTTTCTGGCCAGTGATGCGCGGGATTTCATGCGCACCGACGTGATCGTGATCTGCCTGCTTATCTACAGCGTCCTCGGCTTGTTGATCGACGGCCTGATCCGCACGCTCGAGCGTTTTGCCCTGGCCTGGCGCCCATCTTTTGTGAGGAACTGACATGTCGACTATCGCGGCAAAAAACCTGCAGCCAGAAGCACCGGTACAACTGCGTAATGTGGTGCGCCAATTCGGCCAGCAACGGGTCATCGATGGTTTGGACCTGGACATCGCACCGGGCGAATTCGTCGCGCTGCTCGGGGCCAGCGGTTCGGGCAAGACCACCTTGCTGCGCAGCCTGGCCGGCCTGGACAGTATCGACAGCGGTCAGTTGCGGGTGCCCAAGGCACGGGCCGCGGTGTTTCAGGAGCCGCGGTTGATGCCGTGGAAGCGCGCCTGGAAGAATGTGGTTCTCGGCCTGCACACCCCGGACGCCAAGGCGCGAGCGGTGCAAGCGCTGACGGAGGTCGGCTTGGCCCATCGTCTGGAGGCCTATCCGGCGACGCTCTCCGGCGGGGAAGCACAACGCGTGGCGCTGGCCCGTGGCCTGGTGCGCGAACCCAAGCTGTTGCTGCTCGACGAACCCTTCGCCGCGCTCGATGCACTGACCCGGATTCGCATGCATCGGCTGATCATCGAGTTGTGGCGCAAGCACACCCCGGCGGTACTGCTGGTTACCCATGACGTGGATGAAGCCATTCTGCTGGCCGATCGGGTGATCGTGTTGGCCAATGGCAAGATCGCCGAGCAATTGTCGATCGATCTGCCGCGGGCTAGAGATACCGGGCAGGAGGGTTTCCAAGCGATCCGTGCGCGCTTGCTGGGGCTGTTGGGGGTCGAGGTGCAGACCGTTGCCGTGGCTGAACGTCCGCTCACGAACAGCACTGTCCGGCGTTTTGCCCATGGTTGACGCTGCTTTCAATTCATTGATACAGGGATGTGCTGTCATGCCGATACACGTTCGCAAATCTGCGCTGATGTTGTTGTCCTGCGTCGCGTTGCTACTCAGCGGCTGCGGTGACACGGTCGAGTCCCAATCGCCATCTGCTGCCAAGTCAGACTTGTCCGGCGTCAAGTTGATTCTGGGCGATCAAGCCAAAGGCTTGCGCACGGTGGTCGAGGCGGCAAATGCATTGGAAGGGATCGACTACACAATTGAATGGGCGAACTTCCAGGGGGCCGCGCCCTTGTTCGAAGCCTTGCGCGCCGGTGCCGTCGATTTGGCGCCGGCCGGCGATACGCCGGTGCTCGCCGCCGCGACCGGTGGCACGCCACTGCGCATTGTCGCGGTACGACGTAGTCAATCAAGAGGCATTGCGATCCTGGTTCCAGCTGATTCGCAGATCCGCACCGTTGCCGACTTGAAAGGCCGCAACGTCGTGGTGTCTTCGGCTCGCGGCAGCATTTCCCAATACCTGTTGATTCGCGCACTGGCCAATGCCGGTGTCGAGGACAAGGCGGTCAATGTCGGATTTGTCCTGCCGACCGATGCCTTGTCCGCATTCAACGCTGGCAAGATCGAAGCCTGGGCCACCTTCGGGATTTATCAGGCGTTTGCCGAGCAGCAGGGCGCGCGCGTGCTGATCAGCGGCGAGGGCATCAATACCGGCCTGACCTTTATCACCGCCTCCGATGACGTCCTGGCCGATCCCCTCAAGCGCAAGGCACTTAGCGACGTACTGCAACGCTTTGCCAAGGCCTTCGAATGGGCCCGGCAAAATCCCGACGAGTACGCACGGGTCTTCGCCAAGGTCAACGATATTCCCCTGGAAGTCTCGCAACGACTACGCAGTTGGGGGGATGAGGCGCTGTTGCCGCTCGAACCACAGGATGTTCAGGCGCTGCAGCAAGTCGATGACTTATTCGTGGAAAAAAATATTTTCCCCCATCGTGTCGATGTGCAAAAACTGACGGATGACCAAGTGTTTTCCCTGAAGCCTTTGACATTGACGCAGTCGGAGACGGCACGTTAGTCCGGGTCCAGGCACGTGTTCGTTTTGAATGTGTCGCGTGGCGGGCTGTACAACAAAATGAGTCGATTTGGGCGCAAGGTTGATGCGCTTCGTTCTTAGCGGTTGGCGCAGCGCTGATGGTGAAACGGGCGGTCAGTTTGCCGCCCGATCAACGCATTGCCTGGCCAAGTGAAGGTCAGAAAACGCTTTTCTTGAAGGGGCGAGCGGGGACGCCCCGATAGAACGACAAAATGGCCAGCACCTGCACGATGACTGCCGCTGTCACGACAGCGGCGATGGCGTGATTCGGATCGGTGAAGGCGGCGCGCAACAGGCCAAAAAAGGCCGGGGCGAAGGCGTAGGTGGCCTGGCTGATCGCAACCATCAGGGCGACCACCCTGGCGGTGTGTTCACGGCTGAACTCGGCCTGTGCTATCAGCGGCGGCAAGGAGGTGGCATTGCCAATGCCCGAACCGATCAGCACCACGGCTATCCAGGCCCCTGTCGGGTGAAGGTCCAGGCCCAGAAGCATCAGCGTGCCCAGCATCTGGACGGTATAACCGAGGCAAGCCAGCTGTCGGCGATTCATACCCTGGGTCATCAGGCGTGCAGCGACGTATCGCCCGCCTATCGCACTGGCGGTGGCCAGACCCATGGCGAATGAGGCGTCATGCGCCCCCATGCGTCCCACCAGGATCGAGTACAGGTGCGCGATCAAGCCGATCTGGGCGAACAGCCCCAAGGACATACCGGTTGCCAGGGTGCGGAAACTGGCCGACCTGAGCGTCTGCATGACGGTCCACGGCGCGGCGCTGGCGCTGACCGGCACGGGAGCCGGCGGGGCTGCATTGTCGGGATGTTGTCCCAGGCTCTGTGGATTCTTGTTGAAAACCAGGAAGGCGAAAGCGCCTATGACCAGCACAGCGATGACGCTGATCAGCGCCGCCGCCGGGGCAAAGCCGAAACGCTCGATCAGCCACACCCACAGCGGCGAAAAGATTACGCCTCCCAGGCTGGCGCCGTTATAGGCTTTGCCCAAGGCCTTGGGTCTTTCCTTGACGTACCACGGCGCGATGAGGGTGTTGACGGCCGCGGCCCCCAATGTCACCCAGCCGATACCCGAGCAGACGGCACCGGCATACAGCACCCAGGGCTGGTTGGCCTGAGCCCAGAGGTTCACGCCAATGCCCAGGACGATGCTGCCAAGCAAGGTAATGGCGGGGATGCCGAAGCGTGCATAAAGTCGTGGCAGGTTGGCGATGACAATCGTGCCGCTGAGAAAGTGCAAGGTCACGGCGGCCGAGACCTGGGCGATTGGCCAACCCGTGCGCTCAATGACCGCCTGCATATAAATCGGCGGGCCATAGAAGCCGATTCCCCAACCGATCATCGCCAGGATGAACGTGCAGGCCAGTACGGTTTTTCCAAAAAAGCGGGTGTGTGTCATCGCCATCTCCTCCAGGGTGGCTCGCAGACTATGCGCTCGGCAAGTTCCTCACTTCGAGGTGCGTCGAACAATGGATGTCGAGGACGATTGCTTGTCCAGATCCGGCCGGGCCGGGCGCGCCAAGGGTGGGCCTCCAGCGATCCAGAACTGATCAGAGGGCCGGGACAGGTAGGATGTTACAAACTTGCTATTTCCCTTTCGGGTCGATGACAGCAGAGCCGACTATCCTTGCGGGCACCGAACGTAAACGCTGTATCCATAAAAAAGAGACGCCATGTCACATTATGATCGCGCCATCGGCTCCGGACCCGGCATCTCACGCGGCGATCGAACCTGTTTGACCAGGTCTCGGTTGCTCCGGATAGTTTCAACGACGATGTTCTGTCTTTTCACGGCAACGCCTGGGTATGGCCAGGACCTGCCAGTCGCGACGGACACTACGGTTACGGTGTCTCAAGCGCAGGAAATGGTGGCCAAGGCCACCCTCGGCGCCGTTCCGTGGAGTGGCCCTGAATCCGGCCCGCCCGCCCAGCGTGGCAAGAGCATCGCCATTGTCGCAGAAGATATGCGCAACGGCGGCATTGTCGGCGTCGCCCAGGGCGCTCGCGAGGCCGCCAAGGCGATGGGCTGGACGCTGAGGGTATTCGATGGCGCTGGATCCGCGGCCGGGCGTGCAAAGGCCTTTGCCGATGCCCTGGCGGCGAAACCCGATGGGCTCATTCTCTGTGGCGCCGATGCCCTTGAAAACAAGGCAGCGCTGGCCGTCTTCGCCGACAAGGGCGTGCCGGTGGTGGGCTGGCACGCCGGGGAGCGCCCCGGGCCGATCGTTGGCACGCCGATGGCCATGAACGTCACGACCGACCCGCTGGAAGTGGCTCGCATCACGGCCATGGCGGCGGTGGCGCAATCGAACGGAAAGGCCGGGGTGGTGATCCTGACCGATTCCAGGTACAGCATCGCCATGGCGAAAGCCAAGGCCATGGAAAGTGTCATTCGGGCCTGTCGGGAGTGCTCGTTGCTGGAGGTGCGCGATGTCGCGATCTCCGAAAGTCGCGAGAAGATGCCGGCGATCACCACGGAACTGCTTCAGCGCCATGGCAAGCGTTGGACCCACACGCTGGCCATCAACGATATCTATTTCGACTATGCGGTTGCCACCTTGGCCAGCGCCGCGATACCCCGCGACGGTATCAGTCTGTTGTCTGCCGGTGACGGTAGCGCTTCGGCGTTCTTGCGCATACAGGAAAAAAACTACCAGACCGTCACCGTGGCCGAGCCGCTCAATGTGCATGGCTGGCAAGTGATCGATGAATTGAACCGGCTGATGGCAGGCCAGCCGGTGAGTGGCTTCGTGGCACCGGTTCACTTGGTCAATGCCGACAATATCACTTTGGACGGCGGGACGAAGCTGCTGTACGACCCAAGCAATGGTTATCGAGAGATCTATCGATTCCAGTGGAATCCCTGAGCGTTGGACATGACTCACGGCAGCCTGGGGCTTCCAGGCTGCCAACGATCCATCGAAAAATAATCGCGTCGAGCTGTCGATTTCGACCATTGCCATTCGATTAGTCCGTAGAGCCGCCACAAGGGTGGCCATTCTCAGGAGATACGAGCATGCGATTTATGGTGATCGTCAAGGCCAGTCCGGAGTCGGAAGCCGGAGAAATGCCCAGCGAAGAACTGTTGGCTGCCATGGGCGCCTACAACGAAGAGTTGGTCAAGGCCGGGGTGATGCTCGCCGGTGAAGGCCTGCATCCCAGTGCCGAAGGCGTGCGTGTGCAGTTTTCCGGCAAGAACCGGACTGTCGTCGATGGACCCTTTGCTGAGACCAAGGAGCTGATCGCCGGCTTCTGGATCTTCAAGGTCCAGTCATTGCAGGAGGCAATCGACTGGGTCACGCGCTGCCCGAACCCGATGGTCAGCGACAGCGAAATCGAAATCCGCCAGATCTTCGAACTCGAGGAGTTCGGCGAGTCCTTTACCCCCGAATTGCGCGAGCAGGAAGAGCGCTTGCGGGCGCAGATGGCCGGTCAATCGTGACGCCGACGACAGGAGAACCCAGCATGAGAAGCATCCCTTACCTGACCTTCAACGGCTGCTGCAAGGAAGCCTTTGCGTTTTACAAGGAGGTGCTTGGCAGCGCTCGCGACATGCCTCACTTCCTGCCCGTGGGTTGACGATTCTGGCAAGCACGCTTGCCAGGGTTTCCCTTTGGCATGTGAACCTTGCGCCAATACTGCGTTCAGTTATTGAGTGGCCGCTTTACATGACCCTGTGGGAGCGAGCTTGCTCGCGATGGCGGAGTGTCAGTCTCTATCCCTGTCACTGATCCACCGTCATCGCGAGCAAGCTCGCTCCCACAGGAGGGCAGTCTGATCTGGCGGCTGCGCCAGTGCCGATAAGGACTTCGCATGCACCCAACCTCATCCACAGTCCCCTTGAACGTCACAGTCGAACGCGAGCTCAGCCCGCGCGCGGTCAGTACGGGAATCGTCCTCGGTATCCTGCTGACACCCTCCAATGTCTACGCCGGGTTGAAAATCGGTTGGTCGTTCAACATG
Source organism: Pseudomonas sp. NFACC56-3 (assembly GCF_900100025.1). Lineage (NCBI taxonomy): Bacteria > Pseudomonadati > Pseudomonadota > Gammaproteobacteria > Pseudomonadales > Pseudomonadaceae > Pseudomonas > Pseudomonas sp. NFACC56-3. The sequence continues at coordinate 221,886 of NZ_FMTK01000001.1, forward strand.
TCGATCATCGCCTTGCTGATCGGCTATGGCATCTGGCAAGGCCTGGCCAGTCGATCAGTGGGGCGACTGCCCTGGACGCTGCACGAAAGCAACATCAACCAGACGGTGGCTTCTGCCGCGGCGTCGATCATTTCCGGTGGGCTGGTCGCGCCCATCCCGGCCTACACCTTGCTGACCGGCCAGCAGTTGGATGCCATTCCCATGGTGGCCTGGGTCTTTTCGGTGAGTTTCCTGGGGATCTGGATCGCCTGGTACCTGCGACCCTCATTGCTCAATGACAAGGCGCTGAAATTTCCCGAAGGCATGGCCACCCTGGAAACGCTGCTGCATATCTACAACCACGGCCACGAAGCCGCGACGCGCTTGAAGGTGCTGCTCAGCGCCGCGCTGCTGTCCGGGCTGGTCAAGGCGGTCGACACCTTCATGTGGGCCATCCCGCGTTGGTCTCCGAGCGCTCAACTGGAGCGCCTGACCTTTGCCGCTGATCCTTCGCTGCTGTTGGTGGGGTTCGGCGGGATCATCGGTATTCGCGTGGGCCTGACCCTGCTGCTCGGTGCTGTGCTGGCGTGGGGCGGGTTGGCGCCGTGGCTGTTGGAACAGGGCCTGGTGCCGTTGCCGCACGGCAGCGCCGGCCCGCAGTTCGCGGCGCTGGTGGAGTGGTTGCTCTGGCCGGGGGTGAGCCTGATGGTCTGTTCGACCCTGGCCTCACTGGCGATTCGCTTGTGGGCATTGCACCGGTCCACCAAGGCGGGCGGCGGGGCGATCTGGACGATACCCAAGCCTGGGCCTGTCGCCGGTTTCGCACTGTCGATCATCCTGGTGGTCAGCCTGCAGGTGCTGTTGTTCGGTATCAACCCGTGGATGGCCTTGTTGACCATTCCCCTGGCGATCTGCCTGGCGGCGGTGGCCGCGCGGGTGGTCGGCGCCACGGGCATTCCGCCGATCGGGGCCATCGGGCAATTGTCCCAACTGAGTTTCGGCATCGTCGCCCCGGGGCAGGTGCCGATCAACCTGATGAGCGCCAACACCGCCGGTGGTTCGGCCGGGCAGTGCACCGACTTGATGAACGACTTCAAGGTCGGCCGGGCGATTGGCGCCACACCGCGCAAGCAATTGATCGCCCAGACCCTGGGCATTTTCATCGGTAGCATCGTCGGCGTGCAGGCCTATCTGGCCCTGATCCCGGACCCGCAAACCATGCTGCTCACCGAAGAGTGGCCGGCCCCGGCGGTCGCCACCTGGAAGGCCGTGGCACAAACCCTGACCCTGGGCCTGGACTCATTGTCAGCGAGCATTCGCTGGGCGATTTTCATCGGCGGTTTGGTGGGTTTGTTGTTGGGGATCCTCGACAGCCTGCTGCCGGCGCATCGGGCCCGCTACCTGCCGAGCACGGCGGCCCTGGGCCTGGCCTTCGTCCTGCCGGCCTCGGTGTCCCTGATGATGGCGCTCGGTGCGGTGCTGACGTGGCTGGTGAGCTGTCGCTGGCCGAGCCTCACGGAACGCTTCGCCATTACCGCGGCGGCGGGGTTGATTGCCGGGGAGAGCATTACCGGGGTGGGGGCGTCGTTGTGGCAGATGCTTGGCAATGGGTGAGGGCGACCTCAGTTATCAGGAAACGGCAACGACAGAAGCCAGGCACTGAAGGCCTTCAGCGCCGGCAGGTGTTGGTATCGGCTCGCGTAGACAAGGTAATAGCGGCGTCCGCTTTCCATCGGTTCAAACAGCGCAACCAGGTCGCCGCTCTTCAGTTCATCCTGGACCAGGATTTGTGGAACCAGCCCAATCCCGATTCCCGCCGACACGGCTTGGATCAGGTGGGCAGTCAGCTCGAAGCTCGGGCCGGATCGCATGTTACGGTGGTCGACGTTGTGCTTGTCGAACCAGTCCGACCAGACGCCTGGCCTTGATACGACGTTCAACAAGGCGTGTTCGGCAACGTTCGCCGGCGACATGGCCCGGTACTCGGGTAATGCGGTCGGGCTGGCGATCACCACCAGCTTCTCCGTGAGCAGCTGATGTGCAATGTAGCCAGGCCACTCCCCCGAGCCTGCGCAGATGATCGCGTTCATGTCGTGGGTGGAGGATTGAACGTCCTCGCGGATGATCCTCGAATGTATGTGCACCAGCAGGTCCGGGTGCCTGGCATAGAATTCATGCATCCGCGGCAGAAGCCATTTGGAACCCAGGGTTGGCAGCACGGCCAGGTTCAATGGGCCGCTGTCGCTCTTGTAGGCGATGGCCTGCAATGTTGCGCTTCGAATACGCCCCAGCGCGGCCGCCAGCTCGTGCTGATACAGCGCGCCGGCGGCGGTCAATTCAATCTTTCGGCCTTCGCGGCGGAAGAGTTCGATTTCAAGTTGCGCCTCCAGGGTCTGCACCTGTCGGCTGACGGCGCTTTGCGTCAGTGCCAACTCTTCCGCGGCCTTGGTGAAGCTGCAATGGCGTGCGGCGGCCTCAAAGGCAACCAGCAGCGACATCGAGGGCGTCAGTCGTCTAGGGTTCATTCATAAAGCTCATGCAAAAACAGCAGGAATTACGTTTGCCCCGACCGTCTAGGAAGGCAAGAATCATGAAAACCTTATGCAGCTGCTCGATACGTCCTGGACTGAGCATACGTAATGTGAATGCATAGATTAGCTTTTCAGCCTGTAGGAATACATCATGATTGCCCGGTTATCGCCTCCTGAACCCCAGAAAGCGACCTATGACGCTTTTCTGAATGCGCTCCAAGTGGCGGGGTTCCAAGGCGAGATTGCCCGCGACCATGGCGACCGGACGGTATTGGCCACCGACAATTCCATTTACCAGCGCCTGCCCCAAGCGGCGGTATTTCCCCTGGATGAACAGGACGTGATGATCCTGTCGCGCCTGGCCGCCGAACCCGCGCACCGTGCGGTCGTGCTCACGCCACGCGGTGGAGGCACCGGCACCAACGGGCAATCGCTCACCGATGGTGTGGTGGTCGACCTTTCCCGCCATCTGAACCACATCCTGGAAATCAACGTCGAGGAGCGCTGGGCCAGGGTACAGAGCGGTGTGGTCAAGGATCAGTTGAACGCAGCGCTCAAGCCCTACGGTTTGTTCTTTGCACCCGAGCTCTCGACGTCGAACCGCGCAACCATTGGCGGCATGATCAACACGGACGCGAGTGGCCAGGGGAGCTGCACCTACGGCAAGACGCGCGATCACGTGCTCGAGCTTTCGACGGTGTTGCTGGGCGGTGATCGTCTCACCAGTTCAGCCGTCGACGCCGCGCTGTTGCCGGTGCTGGTCGAACGCCAGGATCGGGTGGGGAAGGTCTACCAGTGCGCGGTGGACATCGCCGATACCCAAGCCGAGCTGATCAGGGACACCTTTCCGACACTCAACCGTTGCCTGACCGGTTATGACCTGGCCCATCTGCGCGAGCCCGATGGGCGCTTCAATCTGAACAGCGTTCTTTGCGGCTCCGAAGGGTCCCTGGGCTTCATCGTCGAGGCCAAACTGAACGTCCTGCCTATCCCGAAATACTCCATCCTGGTGAACGTGCGTTACGCCGGGTTCATGGATGCCTTGCGTGATGCAAAGGCGTTGATGGCAATGAAGCCGCTGTCGATCGAGACCGTGGACTCGAAAGTGCTGATGCTGGCGATGAAGGACATTGTCTGGCACGGCGTCGCCGAGTATTTCCCTGAAGACCCTGATACGCCGACGCTCGGGATCAATCTCATCGAGTTCAGCGGGGATGACGAGGCGGCGGTTGAGCAGCAGGTTCATGAGTTCGTTCGGCACCTGCAGCGCGATGCTTCCGTGGTCCGCTTGGGCCACACACTGGCCATCGGCGCCGATGCGCTCAAGCGTGTCTATGCGATGCGCAAGCGGGCCGTGGGGTTGTTGGGCAACGTCAAGGGCGAGGCCAGGCCCCAGCCGTTTGTCGAAGACACCGCTGTTCCACCCGAACACCTGGCGGACTTCATCCAGGCGTTCCGTGCGCTGCTCGATGGCCATGACCTGCAGTACGGCATGTTCGGTCACGTCGATGCTGGGGTCTTGCATGTGCGGCCGATCCTCGACATGAAGGACCCGGCCCAGGCCGCCTTGATCCGGCCGATTTCCGATGCGGTCGCGGCCTTGACGCAACAGTACGGCGGACTGTTGTGGGGCGAACATGGCAAGGGCCTGAGGTCGCAATACGTGCCCGATTACTTCGGTGATCTGTACCCCGCGCTGCAAGCGCTGAAAGCGGCTTTCGATCCATTCAACCAACTCAACCCAGGCAAGATCGCCACCCCGAACACGCTGCCCGGCGCTCGATTGACCCGCGTCGATGAAGTGGACATGCGCGGTGCCCTGGATCGCACCATCGATGAACGTGTCTGGCAAAGCTATGACACGGCGGTTCATTGCAATGGCAATGGCGCGTGCTACAACTTCGACCCTGATGACGCCATGTGCCCGTCCTGGAAGGCGACGCGCAATCGCATTCACTCGCCCAAGGGGCGGGCCTCGCTGGTTCGGGAATGGCTGAGGTTGCAGGGCGAGCAGGGTGTCGATGTACTGGCGGCCAGCGAACGGGTTCGAGGGGCTGGCGGGGCGCCGGGCCTTGCACGTCGGGCCGTGAATAGCCTGGCCCGGAAGATGGGGCAGCCGGATTTTTCCCATGAGGTCTACGAGGCCATGAGCGGTTGCCTGGCCTGCAAATCCTGCGCAGGCCAATGCCCTGTGAAAGTGAATGTGCCGGAGTTCCGCTCGCGTTTCCTTGAGCTTTATCACAGTCGCTACCTGCGTCCTCTCAAGGACTACCTGATTGGCTCATTGGAATACACGGTTCCGTATCTCGCCAAGATGCCGCGGCTGTACAACTTCGTGATGAGTGCCCGGCCGATCCGCTGGGGGCTCGAACGAGTCGCCGGGATGGTCGATAGCCCGCTGCTCAGCCTGGTGGATTTTGCCGCCGTGTGCCGGCGCTGGAACGTAGAGGTGGCAACTCCGCAACGCCTGGAAGCGCTTAGCGCTGAGCAGCGTGAGAAAAGTGTCATCCTCGTTCAGGACGCTTTTACCCGGTTTTTTGAAACGCCATTGCTCGTTGATTGGGTGGAGCTGATCTCGAGGCTGGGCTACCGAGTCTTCCTGGCCCCGTACGCGCCCAACGGCAAACCGCTTCAGGTGCAGGGTTTCCTGAAAGCGTTCGAGAAGGCCGCCAGCTTCAACGGCCAGACCTTGCTCAGCCTCCAGCGGTATCGAGTGCCGTTGGTGGGGCTCGATCCGGCGATGACCCTGGTCTATCGACAGGAGTATGCCAAGACACTGGATACCGGCAACGCTCCCCAGGTGTTGCTCGCGCAGGAGTGGCTGATGGATGCCCTGCCAGAAGATGCAGCAGTGGAGGAGGGAGAGCCTTACCACTTCCTGCCCCATTGCACGGAAAAGACCAATGAGCCGGGCAGCATCGGGCAATGGCAGAAGATTTTCCAGCGCATGGGCCTGACGCTTCACGTACAAGCCAGCGGCTGTTGCGGAATGTCGGGCACCTACGGGCATGAAACGCGAAACGCTGGAACGTCCGACACGGTCTACAGGCAGTCCTGGAAACCGCTCCTGCAGAAACTCAATCGGTCGGGCAGGGTGGTTGCCGATGGGTACTCTTGCCGCAGCCAGGTGAAGCGGCAAGAGGGTGTGACGGTGCTTCATCCCCTGCAGGTTCTGTTGGCGCGGGTGAAAGAGATAGGCACAGATCCCCTGTGGGAGTGAGCTTGCTCGCGAAGGCGGTGGGTCAGGCAATGAAGCATGGCCGCTAAAGCCCCCTTTCTGGCCTCGCATAACCTCAACGCTGGAGTAGCGCTGCCGTAACGTGCACCTGACTGCGCGCGAAGGAGCGTCCTGATGAACCGTAGAACCTTTATGCTCGGCACCGTGGGAGTGGGTGCGTTGATGGCAGGGGCGGGCGCGCTGTTGCGTCCGAGCGACCGGGGCAGTCCCTACAACGAGTACTTCCGCGCGCTGAACCAGGAGCTGAAGGTCCATGGGCCGATGCGGCCGGTGATGCTGATCGACCTCGATAGGCTCGATCACAACATCGATGTGGTCATGCAATCGGTCAAACGTGCCGGCAAACACTTGCGGCTGGTGGAGAAGTCCCTGCCGTCACCGGGGTTGTTGGCGTACATCGCCAAACGGACCGATAGCCAGCGGCTGATGTCGTTTCACCAGCCATTCCTCAATCAGGATGCGGTGACCTTTCCCGAGGCCGACCTCTTGCTCGGCAAGCCTTTGCCGGTGCGCTCGGCCGAGCTGTTCTACCAGACCCACAAGGGTACCTTTGACCCTTCCAGGCAATTGCAGTGGCTGCTCGACACCCCGCAGCGGCTGATGGATTACCTGGCGTTGGCACAGGGCCTGGGCATCCGGATGCGGGTCAATATCGAGCTGGATGTCGGCCTGCATCGCGGCGGAGTCGCTGACCAGGCGGTGCTCGGCGAGATGCTGAGGCTGATCAGTGCTCATCCGCAGCATCTCGAATTTTCAGGCTTCATGGGGTATGACCCGTTTGTCGGCATGGGCGTGCCCCGGATCCTCGGTTCGTCCCAGGCGTTGTTCGACCAGGTGATGGTCATTTACAACGGTCATGTGAACTACGTTCGTGAGCATTTTCCGGCGCTTTGGCACAACGGACTCACACTCAATACCGCCGGCAGCCCCAGCTACCGCATACACGAACAGGAGCGCTTGAGCAGCGAGGTCTCGGTGGGGACGGCGTTTCTCAAGCCGACGCATTACGACTTGCCATCGCTGGCCGAGCATGTGCCGGCGGCCTTTATCGCAACGCCGGTGTTGAAGAGCACCGGGGCGGTCAATTTTCCCGCTTTGGATGACAAGTCCCGCTTGTTCTCCTGGTGGAACCCGAATCAGCGCGGGACATTCTTCATCTATGGCGGCAACTGGATGGCCGAGTTCGAGTCCCCCTCGGGGCTGCAAAGTAACGAACTCTATGGTCGCAGTTCCAACCAGGAAATGGTCAACGGCTCACCGGCCGTGGGGCTGAACGTGGAAGACCAGGTGTTTTTACGGCCGACCCAGACTGAGTCCGTGCTGCTGCAGTTTGGCGACTTGCTGGCCGTGCGCGGGGGGAAGATCGTCGAAACCTGGCCGGTGTATTGACCGGCGCTTCACCGGCGCAATCCTCCATCGTGCTTGGCCGGTTAAACGGTCGCTCAAAGCCTGCCCCGCAACAGAAACAGCACCAGCGCCACCAGGCAGGCCGTCGCCTGGATTCCACCCAACGTCGTGACCGGTGCGAAGCTCAAGACCGAGGCCAGCCAGGTGGTCAGCGCAGCCGCGCCCATGGAGAGAAAACCCAGCAGTGCGGAGGCCATCCCGGCTTCTTTGCCGAAGGGGCCCATGGTGATCGCCGTGCCCAGCGGATTGGCCAGGCCCATGCCCCAAAGGAAAGTGACCATCGAGAGGGCATACCACCACAGGCCAGGCACGGCCGGACCTGCCAGAAGCAGCCCACCGCCGATCATGGCGCAGGCGATGCCCAGGAGTGTGATGACTCGAGCGCCATGACGATGGGCCAGGCGCGGGGCCGCCATGCCGGCCGCGAACACGACGAATACCGTAGAGGCGAAATACAGGCCGGTCTGCACCGACGTCAGGCCGATGCCTTGCATCAGGATGGCGGGCGCCGCCGCGAACGAGGCGAACAGGCCGCTCATCAGCAAGCTCATTGAGAGGGCGGGGAGGATGAAGCGCCTATCCAGTACCAATCGGCGATAGGCGAGCACCACGCTCTTGGCCGAGTGTGGCGCCCGGCGATCGGCGGGATGGGTTTCTCCGAGGTCGCGCACGTAGAAAAACGCCAGTACCACGGCGGCCAGTCCCACCAGGATGAAGATGGCACGCCAGCCGAGCGTGACGGCCAGCACGCTGCCGGCCAACGGCGAAAACCCCGGCGCCGCGGCGGTGGCGATCATCGTCAGCGACAGGGCGCGGGCGAGCGTCTCGCCTTCGAACAGATCCCGCGCGATGGCGCGCGACAGCACCGAGGCCGCGCACACGCCCAGCGCCTGCACGACGCGTCCGGCGATCAGCACATCGAGGGTGCTGGCCAGGCCGGCGATGACGGTGCCGACGACGAACACCGCCAAGCCGCCCAACACCAGTTTCTGGCGCCCGTAGCGGTCAGCCAGCGGCCCGACCACCAGTTGGCCCAAGGCGAATGTGATGAAGAAACTGGACAGCGTCAGGCCGAGCTCGCGAGCGGTCACGCCCAGGTCTTCACCGATCGCCGCAAACGCCGGGAGGATGATATTGGTGGAGAGCATGCTGATCGCCGCCAGGCCCGCGAGCAGCGCCACGACTTTGCCGGTCAATGGTTGTGTGGAGGCGTGCGGTTGCCTACCGGTGATCGCCAATGAAGGTCTGGCTTCCATACGTCATCTCCTGCGCGGGTGGAGGGCGTGCCTCAACCTGAGTCTGCGGCCCGTGGCGGTTCACATGATGGTCATAATATTTCGACCAAATATGATGGTCATCATCTCAGGCGTCAAGCTAAATATTGGTGGTTCGAGTTTCGTGACAGGAATCACCCGCGCACTGTCTGCCACCGGACAGTTGATCAACAAGGTTGTCACCATGCAGGCATTTTCTGTGAACGAATGCATGTCTAACTTGCTGTAAATAAAAGACTTATTACTTGGCATGAATCGTGTTGATAGAGCAATGAGAAGCACTCGGAAGGGGTGCTGAATCTATCGAGCAGGAGTTCCCATGCCACGTGAAATTCGATTGAATGCCTTTGAGATGAACTGTGTGGGTCACCAGTCGCCCGGTCTCTGGAGGCATCCCAAGGATCGCGCCTGGCAGTACAAGGACCTGGATTACTGGACCGACTTGGCCAAGCTGTTGGAGCGCGGCAAGTTCGACGGCATCTTCATCGCCGATGTGATTGGTATCTACGATGTGCTCGGTGGCAATGGCGATGCGGCCATCCGCCAGGCGACGCAAGTGCCGGTCAACGATCCCTTGGCGTTGATCACGCCGATGGCGCTGGTGACCGAACACCTGGGCTTTGGCCTCACCGCCTCGCTGACCTTCGAACACCCTTATCCCTTCGCCCGTCGCCTGTCCACGCTGGACCACCTGACCAAGGGGCGCATCGGTTGGAACATCGTCACCTCTTACCTCGACAGCGGGGCGCGCAACCTTGGGCAGAAAGCCCTGAGCGATCACGATGCGCGCTACGACTACGCCGACGAATACCTGGAGGTGCTCTACAAATTGTTCGAAGGCAGTTGGGAGGAGGGCGCGGTGGTGCGCGACCGTGAGCGCGGCATCTTCAGCGACCCGAGCAAGGTCCACGAGATCCGCCACCAGGGCAAGCACTTCCAGGTGCCGGGCATCCACCTCTGCGAGCCGTCGCCGCAGCGCACGCCGGTGCTCTATCAAGCGGGAGCGTCGAGTCGTGGCAAGGACTTCGCCGCCGGCCACGCGGAATGTGTGTTCGTTGCCGCACCGTCCAAGGTGATCCTGAAGAAGACCGTGGCCGATATACGCCGGCGTGCTGCCGAAGCCGGACGCGACCCACGCAAGGTGCTGATCTTCAACCTGCAGACGGTGATCGTCGACGAGACCGACGCCAAGGCGCAGGCCAAGTGGCGGGAACTGAAATCCTACAGCAGCTATGAGGGCGCGCTGGCGCTGATCTCCGGTTGGACCGGTATCGATTTCGGTCAATACCGGCCCGACCAGGTGCTCAAGCACATCCATACCAACGCCATCCAGTCGGCCGTGGAAACCTTTTCTACCGCCGACCCAGACAAGCAGTGGACCGTCCAGGAGCTGGCCGACTGGGTCGGTATCGGCGGCTTCGGCCCGTTGATTGTCGGCAGCGCGCAAACCGTGGCCGACGAGCTGCAGGCCTGGGTCGAGGACACCGATGTGGACGGTTTCAACCTGGCCTACGCCTTGGCCCACGAAACCTTCCGCGATGTGGTTGAGCTGCTGGTGCCCGAGTTGCAACAGCGCGGTGCGTACAAGACCGAATACCGCCCTGGCACCTTGCGCGACAAGTTGTTCGGCGACGGTCCGCGATTGCCCGCTAACCACCCTGGCGCCGGCTATCGGGACTTGAAGCGCCTCGCTCCGCGCAGCCGCCTCGCTGAACCGGCCCTGGCTGGTGAGGAGTAAGCGCATGAGTATCTACGAACTCAATTCGCCGCTGCTCGACCGAGTGACGGACAGCGCCCTGGCGGCCTTGCAACGCTGGGCCAGGGAACGACCGACGCAGATCGCCCTGCGCCATCGGCGCCTCGGTCTCTGGAAGGCCTGGCGTTGGATCGATGTGCAGCGCGAGGTCGAGCGTGTGTGCGATGGCTTGCGCCAGCAGGGCTTCGCCCCTGGCGCGCGGCTAGCCCTCAGTGGTGCCTTCGAGCCGAGCCTGCTGATCCTGGCACTGGCCGCGCGCCAACTGGGTGGGCACAGCGTGGTGATCGACCGCGACAGCCGGGGTGAGGATCTACAACGTCAGTTACGCCTGACCCGCCCGGCGTTCGCCTTTGTCCAGCGCCGCGAAAGCGTGTCGCACTGGCTGCAGTGCGGCCTGGATGAGGAGTGGCCGCTGCGGCTGTATTCGGCCCAGGTCAACATAGCGAATCGGGGTCTGTGGCAGGTGCAGTCGCTGTCGGTGCTGTTCGTCACCGAGGCACCGAGCGCGCAACGCCAGGGCTGGGCCCAGGTCGCCGAGGACGCGGTGGTGTGGGTCGATGAAGGCACCGAGTGGCGCGATGGCCTGGCCCACTTGTTCAGTCGCTGGCCGGAGGACGGCGAAGGCTTGGCGTTTCCGGAAACGCGCGAGTCAGCCAGTCGCGATCGTCGCGAGATCGCCCCCACGGCCTTATTGCTGTCCGCGGTGCGAGTCGAATCCCTGGCGGCGGAAATCGAAGCTCGCCTGCCACTTCCAGGCAGTTGGCGCCGACGCCTGTGCGAATGGACCCTGGACGATCCGCGGCGTGGCCTGCGACGTTGGCTCAAGGCGCGGGTACGGCACCTGCTCGGCTTCCAGCGGCTGCGCCGGATCGAAGTGCCGAGCGCGCCCGCAGACGCGGTGCTGCAAGGCCCGGCACGCCAAGCGTGGTTGCGGGAGTACCTGGAGCGAGCGGCATGAGTGCGCTGCTGGAGGTGCGCAACGTGTCGCTGTCGTTCCAGGGCGTGAAAGCGATTTCCGACCTTTCGTTCAGCGTCAAGCTTGGCGAGATCTGCGCGCTGATCGGGCCGAACGGCGCGGGCAAGAGTTCGCTGCTGAACATCCTCAACGGCGTCTACCGGGCCGACGCCGGCCAGTTGTTCTTCGCCGCCGAACCGTTGCGTCGCCCGCATCCGCTGAAAGCGGCGCGACTCGGTATCGGTCGGACGTTCCAGAACAATGCGCTGTTCAAGAAAATGAGCGTGGTGGACAACCTGCTCACCGGCCTGTCGCGCTTCCAACGGACGTTTTTTCTCGAGCAGGCCTTGGGTTTGCCGCGTGCCCGGCGCGAGGCGCGGGCGTTCGCCGAGCGTGCCGAGCGGGTGCTGGAATTCCTCGAGTTGCAGGCCTGGCGCGACGTCGCCGTGGGCAGCCTGGCCTACGGCCTGCAGAAACGCGTGGAGCTGGGCCGGGCATTGATCGCGCAGCCGACGCTGCTGTTGCTCGACGAGCCGATGGCCGGCATGAACGCCGAGGAGAAACAGGACATGAGCCGCTTCATCGCCGATATCAATCGTGATCTTGGCACCACGGTGATTCTCATCGAGCACGACATCCAGGTGGTCATGGGCTTGTCCAGCCATGTGGTGGTGCTGGATTACGGACGCAAGGTCGGCGACGGCTCGCCGGCCGAAGTACAGGCCAATCCCGATGTGATCGCTGCCTATCTGGGGACGCCTCGCCCATGAATTTCTTTCTGGAAACCCTGATCGGCGGGCTGCTGGCCGGCACCTTGTATTCGCTGGTAGCCATCGGTTTCGTGCTGATCTACAAGGCCAGCGGCGTGTTCAATTTCGCCCAGGGCGCCATGCTGTTGTTCGCCGCGCTGACCTTCGTCAGCTTGCGCGAACAGGGCCTGTCCTTTGCCCTGGCGTTGCTCCTGACGGTGTTGGTGATGGTCGTCGGTGCGCTGCTGATCGAGCGCCTGGTATTGCGGCCGTTGGTCAACCGTTCGCAGATTACCCTGTTCATCGCCACCCTCGGCCTGTCGTTCATTATCGAAGGCCTGGCCCAAGGCTTGATGGGCGCCCAGGTGCGCGCGCTGGACCTGGGCATCGAGGACGTCCCGCTGTTCGTCGGCGAGATCATGATCAGCCAGTTCGACCTGATCGCCGCCGGGGTGTCCGCGCTGACCGTGGCGGTGCTGGCCCTGCTGTTCAACAAGACCCGCATTGGTGTTGCCCTGCGCGCCGTGGCCGACGACACCCGTGCAGCGCTGTCGCTGGGCATCAACCTCAACCGCATCTGGCAGATCGTCTGGGCCGTGGCCGGGGTGGTCGGGCTGGTCGCCGGGCTGCTCTGGGGCGCGCGCCAGGGCGTGCAGTTTTCGCTTTCGCTGGTGGTGCTCAAGGCGTTGCCGGTACTGATCATCGGGGGCTTCACCTCGATTGGCGGGGCCATCGTCGGCGGGCTGATCGTCGGTGCCGCCGAGAACCTCGCCGAGGCCTATATCGGCCCGCTGATCGGCGGCGGCATCACGCCCTGGTTCGCCTATTTCCTCGCCTTGATCTTCCTCTACATCCGACCGGCCGGCCTGTTCGGCGACCGGATCATTGAACGGGTATGACGCCATGACCGCTACTGTTCCGCGCCTGACTGCCAGCTTCGACGAGGCGCCCCTGACCCTGGTGCGCCGGCGCTGGCGGCCGGGCTTGCTGCTGTTGTTGCTGGTGGCCTTTGTCGGCCTGCCGTGGCTGGGCAACGACTATTGGCTCAACGCGATCCTGATTCCGTTCCTGGTGCTGTCGCTGGCCGGCCTGGGGTTGAACCTGCTGACCGGCTACACCGGCCAGACGTCGGTCGGCGCCGCCGGCTTCATGGCGGTGGGCGCGTTCGCCACCTACGGCCTGCTGCTGCGCGTACCCGGATTGCCGCTGCCACTGGCGCTGATCGGCGGTGGTTTGATCGCCGGGCTGGTGGGGTTGCTGTTCGGCATCCCCAGCTCGCGGATCAAGGGCTTCTACCTGATGGTCACGACGCTGGCCGCGCAGTTCTTCCTGGAGTGGGTGTTCGCCAAATTCCCCTGGTTCTACAACTACGCCTCGTCCGGCACCATCAGCGCCCCACGACTGGAGCTGTTGGGCCATAACCTGACCACCCCAGTCGGTCGCTACCTGTTGACCCTCAGTTGCGTGGTACTGCTGACCTGGATAGCGGCCAACCTGGTGCGCAGCCAGGTCGGCCGTAACTGGATGGCGATCCGTGACATGGACACCGCTGCCGCCGTGATCGGCATTCCTGTGGAACGCTACAAGCGCCTGGCCTTCGCGGTCAGTTCCTTCTACCTGGGCATCGCCGGGGTGCTCTGGGCGTTCGCCTACCTGGGCACGGCCAGTGCCGGCAGCTTCGACATCAACCGCTCGTTCCAGATTCTGTTCATCATCATTATCGGCGGCATGGGCAGCATCGCCGGCAGCTTCATCGGCGCGGCCTTCATCAGCCTTGTGCCAATCCTGCTCAGCCATGCCGGGCTATGGCTGTTCAACGGCAACGTCGACGCCGGGCAGTTGCAGAACCTGCAGAAGGTGCTTTTCGGCGGCCTGATCATCTGGTTCCTGATCAAGGAGCCGGAAGGGCTGGCCCGCCTGCTTGGTGACTTGCGCGAACGCATCAGGGTCTGGCCGCTGCGGTTCTGAGCGCCGACCCACGACCCAACAGACCTTGACCCGACCCAGGGAAAGGAGGTTTCCAACCGCCGGCCGTCATGACGCGGCCAGGCACTCAAACCGAGAAAGACAATCATGCATGCAACCTTCAAACGTCGTCTCGCCGCCATCGGCCTGGCACTCGGCGCCTGCGCGGCGCTGGTACCGGCTGCCCAGGCGGCCAACGAACAATTCTTCCCCCTGGCCACCTACCGGGTCGGCGCCTATGCCTCCAGCGGCATTCCGGTGTGGGCCGGAATGATCGACTACCTGCGCTACATCAACGAGGTGGAAGGTGGCATCAACGGCGTCAAGCTGGTCTGGCAGGAGTGCGAGACCGAATGGACGGCGGAGAAGGGCATCGAATGCTACGAGCGCTTCAAGAACGGTCTCGATGGCGCGCCGGTGGCGGTCTATCAGCCCAACGGCGCACCGGCTGCCTACGCCCTCGCGGACAAGGCCGAGGCCGACAAGATTCCCTTGATCACCCTTGGCTATGGCCGTACCGAAGCCACCGACGGCAGGGTGTTCCCCTATAACTTCCCGGCCATGCTGACGTTCTACAGCGAGGCCTCGGCGTTCATCAACTACGTGGCCGAGCGGGAGGGCGGGTTGGACAAGCTCAAGGGCAAGAAAATCGCCACCGTCTACCACGACTCCGCCTACGGCCGGGAAACTCAGGGGCCGTTGGCGTTGCTGGCGCAGAAGTACGGCTTCGAGAACATCCAGATCGCGGTGGCCGATCCGGGTAACGAACAGGCCGGGCAGTGGCGCCAGGTGCGGCAACTCAAGCCGGACTGGGTGTTCCTGCGGACCTGGGGCGTGTCCACGCCGGTGGCGATCAAGACCGCGGCACGTTTCGGCTACCCGGTGGAACGCATCGTCGGCGACATCTGGGCCAGCTCCAACGAAGACGTGCTACCGGCCGGTGAGGCGGGCAAAGGGTATCTGGCATTGACACCCTATCCGGGCGGCGCCGACTTCGACATCCACCAGCGTATCCGCCAGCACATCCTCGATACCGGCAAGAGCGACCTCAAGGATCCGAAGAGTTTTGGCAGCGTCTACTACAACTCCGGCCTGGTGAATGCCGCCATTGCCGTCGAAGCGATCCGCACCGGGCAGAAGCATTTCGGCAACCGTCCGCTCAACGGTGAGGAAGGTCGCTGGGGCCTGGAGCATCTCGACCTCAACGATGCGCGCCTCAAGGAAATCGGTTTTCTTGGGCTGATGCAGCCGTTGCGGTTGTCCTGCAGCGACCACGAGGGCGGCGGGGCGGCCAAGGTGCAGCAATGGGACGGCCAGCAGTGGAACCTGATCACCGACTGGGTCCAGGCCGATCGCGCCACGTTGCGCCCGTTGATCGATGCCAAGGCCGCCGAATACGCGAAAGAGAAGGGCGTGACCCCTCGCGATTGCGCGGCGCAGTGACCCTGCACACGGCTCGGCAAATCGAAACGCAACCGGGCGCGACTGCGCCCAAGGAGTAGGGAACCATGACCCTTGCGGCCCTGGCGGGCGCCGAAAGCAGCGAGTTGCTGGCGGTGCAAGACATCGAAGTGATCTACGACGGCGCGATCCTCGCCGTGGCCGGGGTTTCCCTGCGGGTCGGACAGGGCGATATCGTCGCCCTGCTCGGCGCCAACGGCGCGGGCAAGAGCACTACGCTCAAGGCCATTTCCGGGCTGGTCCAGGCCGATCGGGCGCAGGTCAGCCGTGGGCGGATTGTCTTCCAGGGACAGGACACCGCCGGGGTTGCGGCCAATCTGCTGGCCCGCCAAGGCATCGTCCATGTGCTGGAGGGGCGGCATGTGTTCGCCCACCTGAGCGTCGAGGACAACTTGCGCAGCGGCGGCTTCCTGCGCAAGCCGACGCGCCGGGAGCTGGAGCAGGATCTGGAACGGATCTACGCCTGGTTCCCGCGGTTGAAGACCAAGCGCAAGACCCAGGCCGGGCTGACCTCGGGCGGCGAGCAGCAGATGCTTGCCATCGGCCGGGCCTTGATGACCCAGCCTCGACTGGTGCTGCTCGATGAACCCTCGATGGGGCTGGCGCCGATTCTCGTCGAAGAGATTTTCGCCATCGTCGCGCAGCTCAATGCTCAGGAGGGCGTGAGCTTTCTGGTGGCCGAGCAGAACATCAATGTCGCCCTGCGCCATGCCAGCTACGCCTACATCCTGGAGAACGGGCGGGTAGTGGGCGAGGGCGACGCCACTGAGCTGGCGGCGCGGGAAGACCTCCAGCATTTTTACCTGGGTGGCAAGGCTCGCTGAGGAACTGTTCGCTGGGCAACAGTTCACCGACAGTTTGCCGCTCGCGGGGCTTTCAAACGTTCCCGGGTATTTCTTCAAGTAATTGAATATAAAGCGTTTTTAATGTTGGTACGGGCTGTGCTTTAACGCTGGATGAACCCGTTATGCATGGAGTAGCACATGACCGCCTCACCGTCTTTCGATCTGCCTGGACAGGCCCATCCGGCACCGCGCAGTCCGGCTCACATTATCCGTAGCGACGCCGAGGCCATCGAGGTGGCCCAGCGCCTGGCCGAGGATTTCGCCCGCGAGGCGGCCTTGCGCGACCGCGAGCGACGGCTGCCCTGGGAAGAACTCGAACGTTTTTCCGCGAGCGGGCTGTGGGCGATCCGTGTGCCGAAGGCCTACGGTGGCGCCGAGGTGTCCTATGCCACCCTCAGCGAAGTGATCGCGATCATTTCCGCTGCCGATCCGTCCCTCGGCCAGTTGCCGCAGAACCATTTCGGTGTGCTCAGCAACCTCAGCCTGACCGGCAGCGAGGAGCAGAAGCGCCACTACTACGCCAAGGTGCTGCAGGGCTATCGTTTCGGCAACGCCTTTTCCGAAGCGCGCAGCCAGTATGTCACCACCTTCCAGACGCAGATCCGCTTCGACGGCGACACGGCCGTACTCGACGGCGAGAAGGCCTACTGCACCGGTGCGTTGTTCGCCCACATCGTGCCGGTCGCCGGGGTGGACGAAGCGGGGCACGTGCATATCGCCTTCGTTCCACGGGATGCGGCGGGCCTGACGGTGATCGACAGTTGGGACGGCTTCGGTCAGCGCATCACCGCCAGTGGCCAGGTGCGCATTGAAGGTGTACGGGTACCGGTGAGCGACGTGGTGCCGGCCTGGAAGGCCTATGACCAACCCACCTCCGATGGCCCGATCTCGCAAATCATTCAGGCTGCGGTGGACACTGGTATCGCCCGGGGCGCGTTCGCCGAGACCTTGCGCGTAGCACGCCAGGCGCGGCCATGGGTGGACAGCGGGCTGCAACACGGCTGGCAGGACCCGCTTGGCCAGGCGCTGATCGGTGAGTTGGCCTGGCGCCTGCAAGCGGCCGAAGCGATTCTGCGTCGCGCGGCGCACGCGGTCGACCGGGCCGTCGCCGAGCCCAGCGAGGAGCGGGTCGCTGAAGCTTCGGTGATTGTCGGCCAGGCCAAGGTGCTGTCCACCGAGATTTCCCTGGAGGCTTCCAGCCGTCTGTTGGAGTTGGGCGGCACCCGCAGCGTCTCGGCCAGCCAGGGGTTGGACCGGTTCTGGCGCAATGCGCGGACCCACACCCTGCACGATCCGGTGCGCTGGAAATATCACTTGGTCGGCAATCAACTGCTCAACGGCATCCAGCCGCAACGTCATTCCTGGAACTGAGGTATCGCCATGTCCAACTTACATTCCCCAGGCCGTAGCGACCTGGCCCATGCTCGGCATGTCGAGGTGGCGCTGATCGACTATCTGCGTGCGCAAAGTGCCCGCCACGAAGCGCTGGTGATCGCCGCCGTCGGCGAACTGCGCATCCGCATCGACGCTGCTGACGCCTTGCTGGAATACGCCGATGAGTCCCAGTCGGCCGCCATTGCCTTTCGCTTGGCTGCCGCGGAGGCGGTGCGCCTGGCGGGTGACGTGTACTTCGAACTGGCCGGCAGAAGCCTGCCGCGGCCCCTGCCACACAGCGCCGAACCGGTATTGCCGACCCAGCGTCGACTGCTGGGCGACCACTACCTCAACGGCGCCGCGTTGGCCGACGAGCAAGAAGGGCGCCTGGCTGCGGGATAGGCGATGGATCGGCCAGGCAACGTGATGAAATCGGGGAGTGCCGGAGTGCTCCCCGGGAAACAGAGCCGACGCCGGCTCAAGCCAGCCCAAACACCCTGCGCGCGTTACCGTGGAAGAACTTCTCCAGCACCTCGTCTTTCAGCCCCAGTTGCAGGGCGTCTTCGATGCTTTGACGGATCGGTCGGAAGGTGTAGGAGGAGCCGAACAGCAACTGGTCGGCCAGGTAGCCGTTGGCCGCTTGCACGTAACCCTCGCTGCCCGGCTGGAACAGGTACATGTCCGGCACCAGGTGAATGTTTTCAAAGCGGAAAGCAACGCCGAGGGCCTGCTGCACGTTGGGCCAGTAGCCGTGGTAGACGACGATCGTCAGCTCCGGGAACGCACGGGCTACGGCCGCCAGGCGTGCCGGGTCGTTGTAGCTCGGGTCCGGGGTGGTCGGCCCGCTCATCAGGAACAGCGGGATACCGCGCTTTTGCAGGTGTTCGTAGAGCGGCCAGTACAGCGTATCGTCGGGGTGCCGGGCCGGCTCGGCGAAGCCCGGTTCCAGGTCGATGCCGGCCAGGCCCAGGTGATCGATCGCCCGATCTATTTCCGCCAAGGCGCCTTCGACTCCTTGTAGCACCGGCTCTACCGAACCGATGCCGATCAGCTCGTCGTGACCCCGAACGATTTCATGGATGCGCTCATTCGGCAGGTGCTGGCTCGGTGTGTGGCGGCCCACCACCACGGCTTTGTCCAGCCCGGCGTCACGCACCTCGGCGAGAAAACCCTCCGGTGTCAACGAACGTTCGAAGTGATCGTCCGGGCCGCGGGTGCCGACGCGCCGGTTGAGCCAGCGCGCCACGGCGTGTTCGGGCGAGCCCGGTACCCCGCCGAAGAATGGGTGCAGGTAGGCCGGGCGACAACGCAGGTCGATGACGTTCATGCGACTTTCTCCTTGCCGGCGCGAACGTCGAAGGCGCCGCCAGTGAAGGCGCCTTCCACGGTGACCTTGCCCTTGCCCGGCAAGAGCGGGAACACCAGTTCGGCGAAGCGATAGGCCTCTTCCAGGTGCGGGTAACCCGAGAGGACGAAGCTGTCGACGCCCAAGTCGGCGTATTCCAGCAGACGTGCGGCGACGGTTTCCGGATCGCCGACCAGTGCCGTACCGGCACCGCCGCGCACCAGGCCGACACCGGCCCAGAGATTGGGCGCCACTTCCAGCTTGTTGCGGTCGCCGCCGTGCAACGCGGCCATGCGCCGCTGGCCTTCGGAATCCATCTTGACGTAGTTGGCCTGGGCTGCGGCGATGGTGGCGTCGTCGAGGTGGCTGATCAACTCGTCGGCAGCGGCCCAGGCGGCTTCGCTGGTTTCCCGCACGATCACGTGCAGGCGCACGCCGAAGCGCACGCTGCGGCCATGCCTGGCGGCACGAGCGCGCACGTCGGCGATCTTCTCGGCCACGGCCGCCGGCGGTTCGCCCCAGGTCAGGTAGGCATCGACATGCTTGGCTGCCAATTCGTGGGCGGCCTCTGATGAACCGCCGAAGTACAGCGGCGGGTGGGGGTGTTGTACCGGCGGGAAGAAGTTCTGGGCGCCACGCACTTTCAGGTGCTTGCCGTCGAAGTCGACGGTTTCGCCCTGGAGCAGGCGACGCCAGATGGTCAGGAACTCATCGGAGGCGGCATAGCGCTCGTCGTGCGTGAGGAACACTCCGTCGGCTTCCAGTTCGGTGGCGTCGCCGCCGGGTACGACGTTGAGCAGCAGGCGGCCACCACTGGCCTGATCCAGGCTGGCGGCCTGGCGCGCCGACGCCGTGGGGTTGCCCAGCGAGGTGCGCAGCGCCACCAGCAGCTTGATGCGCTGGGTCACCGGAACCAGGCTGGCGGCGGTCACCCAGGGATCCAGGCAACTGGCCCCGGTGGGGATCAGCAGGCCATCGTAGCCGAGCTGATCGGCGGCCACGGCGATCTGGCGCATGTAGGCATTGGTCGCCGGTCGGCCACTGTCGGAGTGTCCCAGGTAACGAGTGTCGCCGGAGGTGGGAAGGAACCAGAAAATATCCAGGCTCATGAGGTTCGGTCCTTGTGCGGTTGGGCGTATGGAAGGGCGCATGGGCCCTTCCGGCATCGCAACGCTTGGCATATTGGGGCGTTGTCGGTCACCCACGGGGGCGCCGCATCGCCTGGTTTTATTGTGCTCAGATCGACAGTTGCAGCGCCCGATCCGGGCGTGTGTGGGTGTCCGGGCGACGTCGATTGACCACCAACTCGCCAATGGCGATCAGGCGTGCTCGCGTGACGTTGCGACTCAGGCCCAGCAAGCTGGCGGTGCGCACCTGGTTGCAGTGGCAGAAGCGGTAGGCGGCGCGCAGTAGGCTGTCTTCAACCTTCTCGTGGAGGCCGCCAGCCTGTTCTTCGAACAACCGGTGGAACGTGCGCAACAGTTGTTCGTCGGCGCTCTCGCCGAGGGCGGCCTGCGGTGGCTCCTGGCGCTCGATGCGCAGGGACGACAAGCGCAAGTCGTCTTCCTGCACCAGACCGTTGCGGCACACCAGCAGGGTGTGGTGGATGACGTTCTCCAGTTCGCGGATGTTGCCCGGCCAGCTGTAGCCCGCCAGTTTGCGCTCGGCTCCGGAAGTCAGGCGCACTTCGCCGTAGCCCAGGCGGTTGCAGTAGGTCTTGATGAAGTGACGGGTCAGCGGCAGGATGTCGCCGGGCCGTTCACGCAACGGATAGAGTTGCAGGCTGACCACGTCGAGACGGTAGTACAGGTCTTCGCGGAAGTGGCCGGCGCCGATGGCCTTGTCCAGCTGCACGTTGGTGGCAGCGACCACTCGCACGTTGATCGGGATGCTCTTGCGCGAGCCCAGGCGCACCACCTCGCGCTCCTGCAGCACCCGCAGCAGCTTGACCTGGATGGCCATCGGCAGGTCGCCGATCTCGTCGAGGAACAGTGTGCCGCCGTTGGCTTCCTCGAACCAGCCGGCCTTGGCGGTGAGGGCGCCGGTGAAGGCACCTTTCTCGTGGCCGAACAGCTCCGCCTCCACCAGCGATTCGGAAAAAGCCCCGCAGTTGACGGCGACGAAGGGCCCGGCGCGACGGCCGCTGAGGTTGTGGATGTGACGTGCGACCAGCTCCTTGCCCGTGCCGGTCTCGCCAATGATCAGGACGCTGGCCTCGCTGGGGGCGACCTGTTGCACGTGGGCGAGCAGCGCCTGCGATCTAGGGTCTTCGAAGACCTGTGCGGTCGCCCGGATCGAGGTAGCCAGTGTCGGCGAAGGGGGGAGAGTCAGCAGTTGCATGGGCATCCCTATGAGTAGAAGGAGGGGGTGGGGCGCGTCTGGTTCAGTGCCCATTCACCCAGTTCGTGGAGTTTGTAATCCACGGGGTCGTGCAGGCTCTGGGTGCGCAGGTTGCGCCAATGGCGATCCAGGCGCAGCGAAGCATGGGTGGCGCGGGCGCCGGTGACTTCGAACAGGCGGCTACAGATATCCAGGCCGGTGCGTACGGCGGCGACTTTGGCGGTGGCGATGGACAGCGCCAGTTGGGCACGCTCCTCGGCACCCAGGGCGTGGCCCTTGTGCCAGGCCTCATCCAACTGGTCGGCGGCGCGTTCCACCAGCAGTCGCACACTTTCCAGGCCAACCCAGAACTCGCCGTAGTGGCGCAACACATAAGGGTCTTCGCTGACATGCTGGGCCTTGGAACGGAACCACGGACGGCCTTCCTTGAGGGTGTATTGCCGGGCTTCTTCCAGGGCCCCTTCGGCAATACCGAGGAAAATGTGGGAGAAATGCAATTGTGCGATCAGCGGGCGCAGGCAGGCGAAGGGCGTACTCAGGGGGCCGGGGTCGAGCAGCAATTCGTTCTCTTCCACCCGCACCCGTTCGAAAGTGGCACTGCCGCTGTCGGTCTGGCGTTGGCCCATATTGTCCCAATCGCCGTGCAGGGTGATGCCGGTGCGGCCACTGGGGATCGCGGCGATCAGCAGTTTGCCGCCAGCGCTTTCGTCGATGGCCGAGGCGATCAGCATTTCCGAGTCGCTGGCACCGGAGCAGAAGCTCTTCTTGCCGGAGAATTCGCGCCAGCCGTCGAAGGTCTTGACCACGGTACGGGTGTCCAGTGGGTTCAGCGCGTTGCCCCAGAACCAGTTCTTGCGGGCGGTCTGTTCGAACCAGGGTTGCCACTGATCAGGGCGCGAGAACAGGCGCACGGTGGCCAGCATCAGGTGCTGAAAACCGAAGACGTGGGCGATGGAGCTGTCCACCTTGGCGAACTCGCGCACCACGCCAAGGGTTTCGCTCCAACTGGCCCCGAGGCCACCGAACTGGGTGGGAATGCTCAAGGCCAGCAGACCGCTCTGGCGTATGGCGTCGCGTTGCAGCTTGGGCGTGCCGCCGGCCTCGTCGCGCTCGACGGCGGTTTCGGCGAACTCCGCAGCCAGGCGGCGGGCGGTTTGCAGCGGCGTCAGCACGGTGGGTTGTGGTTGGATTCTCATGCGATGTCCCTCGCAAAAACGCCTTCCAGGCAGATGCAATCGTGATTCATGCGGGCTCCTCAGGCGATCTTGCGCAGGGCGTGCGCCTGGCCGGCAAACAGGCGAGCGGCGCGTGCGGCCGCCAGCTCGATGCGCGACTGCAAGGCCGCGTTGACGATGCGGTAGTCGGCGAAATCGGTCTCGCTGGCGTACACGCCGATGGGCAGGGTGAGTGACTGGAAGAAGCTGAACAGCGGGCGCAACTGGTGATCGAGGACCAGGGCATGGCGTTCGCTGCCACCGGTGGCGGCCAGCAGTACCGGCGTGTTGATCAGCGCGTCCTGGCCGACCAGATCGAACAAATGCTTGAACAGGCCCGGATAGGTGCCGCGATAGACCGGCGCGGCCACCACCAGCAAATCGGCAGACTCGATCAGGCGCAGTTCGTGCTCGACGGTTTCCGGCAGTTCCTTGCGCCACAGCGCACTGCCCAACGGACGGGCAATGTTGCCCAGTTCGATCAAGTGGGGGTCGATGACCAGATGCTGACCGAGCTCGCCCAGGATGGCTTCGGTCAATGCCAGTGTGCGCGAGGGGCGGGCGGTACCGCCGGAGACGGCGACGACTTTCAGTGGAGTGCTCATCCTAGGTGTTCCTGTTGGACTGTTGATCGAGGTACATAGGCTTGAGCAAGGGCCGTACCAACGCGAAAAGCCCAGCGTTTACTGGGCTTCGCGGGGATGGGAGGGGGCGTGACTGTTGGTCTGGCGGATGAATTGTTGAATGGCTGTTGCCCAGGCAACAACCGAGCCGCTGTTTCTGGGGCAACAGTCTTCAGTGGCAACAGTCTTCAACCCTACAGGTCGTCCGCCATCGATGCTACAGTCCCGCCTTTCCAGGGGAGAGCGCGTCATGCGGATCGTGGTATTGGCTTTGACGATGGCGCTGCTGGCGGGATGCGCGACGGCCAACGAAACCTTTGGCATGGGGTAAGTTTGCGGCCTTCACCCGTACTGCGGTGCGGCTACCGATATCGAGATCATCAAGGGCTCGATGAACGACAACGATGTGTATTCACGCGCGCTGGCACCGTTTGCAATCGTTGACCTGCCTTTCAGTGTCGTGGCCGATACGTTGATTCTGCCCTATACGATTTTTCATATGAGGCCCGCGGAGGAGTAATGGATTCCCCGGGGCCTTCAAATCAGCCGTTTTCAAGTGAACAGGGTGATCGCGCCTGTAAGCAGCGACAACCCGGTCATTGCAAGTGAGAGCAACACCGCCCACTTGACCGTGCTCTTTTGAAAGTCTCCGAGGTCTCGATCGATCATGCCGACCAGCAACAAGGTCGATGCCACCAACGGACTGATTTGATGCACCGGTTGGCCCAGCACGGAGGCGCGGGCGATTTCGATGGGGCTGATGCCGTAAGCCGCCGCGGCATTGGCAAGGATCGGGACCACACCGAAATAATAAGCGTCGTTGGACAGCAGAAACGTCAGCGGCATGCTCGTGATCGCCACCACCAGTGGGAACAGATGCCCCCAGGACGGCGGGATGGTCTGGACCAGCAGTTGGGCAATCGCATCGACCATCTTCGTGCCGGAGAATATGCCCGCAAACACTCCCGCCGCAAACACCAGCAGTACCACGACCATGGCATTGCTGGCATGGGCGAGCATGCGCTCTTTCTGCAAGTCCAAGCGTGGGTAATTCATGACCAGGGCGATGATGAAACCCAGCAGGAAACTGATCACTGAATTGAGCAGCCCGGTCACCAGGCAGACCATTACCGCCAGTACCAGGATCAGGTTGGGCACCACCCGCTTCGGTCTCTTATGCTCGCCATGGCCGATGATGGAGTCGATGTAGCAGTCATCGCCTCCACTGGACAAGGTCATGACGCCGATTCGCCGACGCTCGCGTCGTCCCAACACAAAGGCAACGTAAAGTACGCCGGCCGCGCCGAGCGCCATGGTCGGTAGCAGTGGAATGAAAAACTCGGCGGCATCCAGCCCGAGCACGGCGATCACCCGTGTCGCCGGCCCACCCCAAGGGGTCATGCCGCCCATCACGCTCAAGGACAGCACGCAGATGCTCGCGAGGATCATGGGGTTCATCTGAATGCGCTTATACAAGGGCAACATCGCGGCGCAAGTGATCATGTAGGTCGTTGTGCCGTCGCCATCCAACGCTGTGGTCAACGAGAGAATGGCTGTGCCGATCGCAATTCTCACCGGATTGCCGTTCACCGCCTTCAAGATCATCTTGATCATCGGATCGAACAATCCAGCGTCGAATAACACGCCGAAGAACAGGATCGCGAACAGCAACAACGCTGCCGACGGTGCGACCATCTTGATACCGTCGATCATCATCTTGTCAGTGGTCAGCGCAAAACCCGCGATGATCGAAAAGATCACCGGTACGACGATCAACGCAACAATGGGCGAAAGCCGCTTCGCCATGATCAGGTAAGTAAAGACCACGACCATTGATAAGCCGAGAAATGCCAACATGTCAGATACTCTTGTTTTTATTGGGGATGTCGCTTGCCAGCGGGGCGCCGAGGGTCAAGGGGCGACTGTTGCACCCTGGATGCCGTGACGTTGGAGTGCCTCGGCAACGAAGCCGCTGGCCTTGGCCCACTCGACAAAATGCCGCAACCGTTCAGCGGCTTCCCTGCCATAGGCCTGGGGAATGCCCATGGCCTGGCGGATCTCCATGAACCGCCCCGGCAACAAGCGCAGGCCGGGGAAGCGTTGGGCGTCGAATGCCAGCTGTTGCTTCACACCCGCCGCCACGGCGGCGCCCTCGGCCAGAAAGGTTTCGACGACGGTTGGCGAGGTCGGTGAGCGAATGATCGTGGCGTGCTTCAGTTCGCGCGTCAGGTGCAGGTCGTACGCACTGCCTTTGCCAACCACCAGTTCGATACCTGGCTGATCCACCTGATCGATGCCTTTCAAGGGCGAGTCGTCCCTGACCAGGTAGCAGCCTTCGATCAGCACATACGGGGCGGTAAAGGCCAGTTGTTCGGCGCGAACCGGGTCAATGGCGAAAAAGCCGAAGTCGGCCTGGCCTTCGCAAACCGCTGTCACGGACTCACCCGCGCTTTTGAAGACCCGCAGTTCAAGGGGTAGGCCAAGTTCCGCCGCGAAGGCGGTCGCCAAGTCGACGGATACACCCCGCGCATGACCTGCCTCATCAAGGCAGGCGAGGATCGGATTGCCCACATTGATTGACGCCCGAAGTACGCCGGTGGGGGTGAAGGTGGCAGCAAGTTTTGTGTTCAATGCGTTCATGTCGACTTCCTCAGGCTACGCGGCTGGCGTACAGGTCAAGCAGCCGCTGGGTGGTCGGATCAACCGGCACACCTTCGCGTACATGGCGGTGCATTTTCTTCAGTTCGATTTCCCCTGGGACGATGACGGGGGAGGCGGGTTCGACGGCGGGGCTTTGATGCAGGATCGAGGCGAAGTCGGTCATCCGGCCTTGCAGCCAGTCAGGGGAGCCCAGTCGCGCGGTATCGATCAGGATGAAGAAATGCCCCAGGTTCTGTGGCTCATCCGGTGCATCGACCCATGATTTCACGTGGGTCAGATAAGCTGCATCCGAGAGCAGGCCGGCCAGCAGGTCCACGACCAGCGCGAGCCCGTAACCCTTGTGACCGCCGATGGGCAGCAGAAAACCTTCCAGCGCGGTACGAGGGTCGGTGGTGGGCTTGCCGTTGGCATCCGTTGCCCAGTTGTCTGGAATACGTTCCCCGCGTGTGAGTGCATTGCGGATCTTGGCGCGCGCGACCACGCTCATGGCCATGTCCAGCATGAAGTGGTTGCCATCCGGGTTCGGTACGCCGAACCCCAGGGGGCTATTGCCCAGGCGGGCGTCGCTGCCGCCCGAAGGCGCGATCGTGGTGGTCGCGTTACTGCCGATGATGCTGGCAAAGCCTTGCTCGGCCGCGATGTAGGCGTACGGGGAAACAGGTCCGAAATGATTGCTGCCCCGAGCCATGACCAAGGCGATACCGAACTGTCTGGCCATTTTCATGCCGGCCTCCAGGGCCGTCATGCCCACCAAGGGACCGACCGCATTACGCCCATCGACCCGCGCGATGGCAGGGGCGAACGTTTCCGTCACAGGCTCGGCCGAAGCACTGATGCCGCCGCATTCGAGTCGCTCGCCATAGGATTCGATGCGGCTCAAACCATGGGTGGTCAGGCCGAACAAGTCGGCCAGTACCAGCACATTGGAAACCTGTTCGGCCGCCGTATGGCTCAGTCCCAATCCCTGGAAGGCAAGACGCCCAAGTTGGCGTAGATCATCAACCGCGACAGCAGAATATTCGTTGTTGTTATTCATGAAAATAGGCTCGTTCCGATTCGAATCCGCGCACGCTGACCGACGCGGTTCCGCTTGGTAATAGGGCGATGTCATCGTCGTTGTATCGACGAGTTGACAGGGTGCAGGGCGACGATTAAAAAGAGAAATGCAAATAAAAGTGCGATCTATGAGGAAAACGCATGAATTTCGATCTCTCGGATCTTCGCGGTTTTCTCGCGGTGGCCGACCTGGGAAGCTTCAGCGCGGCGGCTCAGGCGTTGCACCTGTCGCAATCGGCGCTCTCTCGTCGGGTCGATAAGCTGGAGCTGGCGTTGGGTGTACAGCTGTTCGAACGCACAACGCGACGTGTGGAGCTTTCCACCATCGGTCGTGGTTTTCTGCCCCGTGCGAGAAACGTGCTGAACGAACTTGAAAGTGCGCTGATCGGCTTTCACGAACTGGCCTACAGGCTTTCCGGGGAGGTCACCATTGCCTGCGTGCCATCGGCGGTGGCGTATTTTCTGCCGGACGTGATTCGGCAATATCACGCCAAATACCCAGGCATTCGGGTTCGGGTGATCGATGAATCGTCCTCCGCGATCTTGACCGTCGTGGCCCGGGGTGAAGCGGACTTTGGCTTGACCTACATCGGCACGCAGGATGCCGATGTGGTTTTCCAACCATTGCTGGAGGAAGCCTTCGTCGTTGCACTCCAGGTCGGACATCCGCTGACCGAGCGTCCATCGCTGACCTGGGATGACCTGACCGGCGTTGACTACATCAGTCTGGCGCAAGGCAGCGGCAATCGTTTCCTGATCGACCAGGCCCTTGCCAACCGCGATATTCGTCCCCGATCATTCTGCGAAGTGAAACACGTGCCTGCCCTCGTCAGTCTGGTTGAGGCAGGGTTGGGGGTCGGTGTGGTGCCCAAGTTGGCGATGCCAGCCAACGGCCATGCGACCTTGGTCACTCGGCCCCTCACCGACCCCTCGATCAGCAGGACCCTGGGGTTGATATCGCGGCGTGGGCGGGCACTGCCTACTGTCGCACAACTGCTGTTCGACTCGCTGGTGGCGATCGGAAAGTAGTGCCCTGCGCTGCTCAAACTCCGGCGACAGCCTCGCGAACGAAATCTTCATAGGTACGCAGCGGGCGTCCCAGAATCGCCTGGAGCCGCGCCACGGTGCCTTCAGCGGCCTGCATGCCAAACGTCTGGATACCGGACATCATCAGGCGCATGTCATAAGCCAGCCAGGCAGGGCCATGCGCAGCCAATTGTGCTTCGAAGGCGACCACATCGTCACCGCCGTAGGCGACCTCGCGCCCCAGGGCGGCGCTCCAGATTTTCGCCACGGCGGTACCGGTCAATGCGTGCGGGCCGACCAACTCCAGGGTGATTCGATCCAGGGCCGAAGGTGCCTTGTCACGACGCAGCAACTCGGCAGCGGCGATATCGGCGATGTCCCGGGTATCGATCATCGACACGCCCGCCGAGCCGATCGGCATCGGGTACACCGAGTAGTCCTGAATCGTCTGCTGGACTATGAATTCGTTTTGCATGAAGTAAGCCGGGCGCAGGATGGTCGCCGGGATGTCGAGGCTTTCGATCATGCGCTCCACCGTGTGCTTGCCGGTGAAGTGCGGCACGTAGGTGAATTTGTCGGCATGGATCACTGACAGGTAGACGATGCGCTCGATGCCGGCTTCGCGAGCGAGGTTCAAGGTGATGAGGGCTTGTGTCACCTCGTCGGGCGTCACGGCGTTGAGCAGGAACAGCGTACGCACCGATGCCAGTGCGCTGCGCAGCGAAGGGACGTCGGTGAGGTCGGCAACGACTTCAGTGACGCCCACCGGGAAACTGCCCTTGCCCGGCTGGCGCACGAGGGCCTTGACCTCGGCGCCTGCACTGGCGAGGCGTTGAATGATGAGTGAACCGAGGGTGCCCGTGGCACCGGTAACGAGAATGCTCATTTTGAATCTCCTGCAAAGGGTGGGTGAGTCAGACAGTTCGCTACGACCTTGTCGGCGGTTGCGATGGACAAACGATAGGGTGTTGCAGGAATAAATCGAAGACCCCAGGATGTAGACACTCCGTTGCAAAAGTGGAACACCATGAACCTGAACGCACTGATCGATTTCACCCTCGTGGCCACGAACGAGGGGTTGGGCAAGGCAAGCCGTGCCAGCGGAATCTCCAAGGCGACCTTGTCGCGCCGCATCGCCGACCTTGAGGAGCAATTGGGGGTCAGGCTGATCGAGCGCAGCGCCCGCGGCCTGAGGCTCACCGAGGCCGGTGCGCTGCTGATGGCCAGGGCCGAAGGGCCGCTGGCCGAGGTGGCCGAGGCCATGGCGGCGGCGAAGGAGGGTGTCTCGACGCCGCGTGGACGCTTGCGTGTCGCTGCTCCGGTCCTGTTCTCGCAGCTGGCGATGGGACGCATCGGCGCAGACTTTTGTGCGGCTTACCCTGACGTCACGATCGAGGTCATTGCGGAGGACCGCGTGGTCGATCTCGTCGAGGAACAATTCGATGTCGCCATCCGGATCAACCCCGGCCCGGACAGCGATTTAGTCGGTCGCTGTTTCGCCAAGGACCGGCTGGTGGTGGTGGCCGCGCCTGAACTGCCAATGCCTGCACCCGGGGCCATCCGCTCGGTTCCCGGCATTGTGGTGTCCAGTTTCGAGGCCACGCAGTGGACACTGGACGGCGGCCACTTGGTCTTGGAACCGATTCCCAGGTTGCGGTTCTCTTCGTTCCTGATGATCCGCGATGCGGCCATCGCCGGTGGTGGGGCGGCCCTTATCCCGCAGTCGATGGTATGGAGCCAGTTGGCCAGTGGCGAGTTGGTCCAGTGGGGCACGGTATCGGGGAAAGAAGCCGAACTCTGGGTCTTGCACACGTCCCGACGTCTTGCTGCGCCGAAGGTGCGGGCATTTGTCGATTTCATGTGTGCCAGGTACCCGGACATGTCCCTGGTTTTGCAGGGATAAAAACGCTCACGTCAGGTCGTTGGTCATGAGTCTTGCCCTGTGGCAATCGGTCGGCCCGAGTTTCTGACCGCTTGCCGAGCGCACCTCCATCGGCATGAGAGTTTGCCCGGACGCGTTGTCCAACAGCACGGAACGCGTTTCCCCCGGCTCAAACAGGAAACGTTCGCCCCACTGCCGCAGGCTGACCACCACCGGAAAGATCTCCCGGCCTTTCTCTGTCAGGACGTACTCCTTGTAGGCGCTCCCATCCGAGGCGGGTCGAATGTCGAAGACGCCGGCCTCGACCAAGGCTTTGAGTCGCGAAGCCAGAATGTTCTTGGCCACGCCCAGGCTCTTTTGAAATTCGCTGAATCGACGGATGTCGTCGAATGCGTCGCGGATGATCATCAGTGACCAGCGATCACCCATCACATCCAGTGTCCTGGCGACCGGGCATTCGTTGTTTTGCGATGAAGCGGTTTCCATTTTATTGACCCTCTGGAAAGCATTGCCACGTTGGCCGGAATTTTGTGGTTGCAAATTGAAACCTGATAACGCAACAATCCACACAGGTTTTTAATTGAAACCAGTTTAGCGCCAAGGAGACGTGCATGACAGCAGAGGCCGACGGTTTCACCCAGCAGCCTTCGGGAAATCAGGAGGGCGAGGGAGCAAGCTCCTTCTCCACGGGCTCTTTGAATGAACAGCAGTGCCCGGGGCTTTCGCCGTCGCTCACGTTATTGTTTTCCGTGACCTGCGCATTGGCCGTCGCCAATGTCTACTTTGCCCAGCCCTTGCTCGCCTCGATGGCCGAGAGCCTGGGCGTCGCTTCCGGATTGATCGGGGCGGTGGTGACGGCCACCCAGGTGGGGTACGCGCTGGGGTTGCTGTTCATCGTCCCGCTGGGGGACAGGGTCGACCGTAAACGGCTGGTTTTCGCGCAATTGGTGTTGTCTGCCATCGCGCTGGCGGCCGTCGGTGCAGCCCAGCATTGGTTGGCTTTGCTGGGCGCCATGGTCGTGATGGGGCTGCTGGCGGTGGTTGTCCAGGTGCTGGTGGCCTATGTCGCCGTGCTGTCCTCGCCCTCCCAACGGGGACAGGCCGTGGGCACCGTCACCAGTGGCGTTGTCCTGGGGATTCTCCTGGCGCGGTTTACCTCCGGGGCGATCGCCGACCTGGCGGGCTGGCGCGGGGTTTATTTCGTTTCCTCGGGCTTGATGCTGACCATCGCGGCAGTGTTCTGGGCTGTGGTGCCTGCCGCTGTGTCGCCCCGTCACCGGCAGCCCTACCTGGCGCTTATCCGTTCGCTGTTCGTGCTGTTCGTGACCGAGCCGATGCTACGGGCCAGGGGGCTGCTGGCCTTGCTGATCTTTGCCGCTTTTTCGGTGTTGTGGACTGCGATGGTGCTGCCGTTGAGCGCCGCGCCGCTGTCACTTTCACACACGGCCATCGGCCTGTTTGGCCTGGCGGGTGTCGCCGGTGCCCTGGCGGCCAGAAGCGCCGGTCGTTGGGCCGATCAAGGTTTTGGACAACGGGTGACCGGTTTGTCGCTGGGGCTCCTGACGTTCTCCTGGCTGCCCATCGCATTTACCGAGAGCTCCCTGATCGCACTGGTCTGCGGCGTGGTGCTACTCGACTTCGCCGTACAAGCCGTGCACGTCACCAACCAGAGCCTGATTTTCGCCGCGCGGCCCGACGCCCAAAGTCGCATGGTCGGTGCGTACATGTGTTTCTACTCGGTGGGCAGCGCACTGGGAGCGGCCGCCGCGACCCAGGTCTATGCGCTGTGGGGCTGGATGGCGGTCAGCCTGCTGGGTGCCTCGATCAGCCTCGTCGCGTTGGTGGTGTGGAGACGCTCGCTTCATTGCGGCCACTGCTCAAGCAGGATCGAGACGAATTTCTCCGCGGCCGGGGAGAGCGATGCGCCCCGGCGGTAAACCAGGCCCAGGGAGCGGTTTACCACCGGCTCGATCAGCGGCACGCTGACCAGGGTGGGATGATCCCCGGCCGGCATGGCCAGGCTGGGCATCGCCGACACGCCCAGGCCGGCCTCGACCAGTCCCAGGGACGTAGACAAGTGCTGCACTTCGTAGAACCACTGTGGGCGCCAGCTCAGGCCCGACAGCGCGTGGTCCAGCAGCATGCGGTTGCCGCTCAGGCGCCCGACCCCGATCAGCCGGTAGTCGCTGAGTTCCGACCAGGTGACCGCACTGCGTTCAGCCAATTCATGGTCGCGTCGGCAGGCCAGCACAAAGGGTTCGTTGACCAGGGGCACGAACTCGATGTCCGGGTGCTGGCCGCTCATCATGTTGATGCCGAAGTCGGCTTCGCCGCGCAGCACCGCTTCGAGCCCTTCGTTGGCGCTGAGGTCGAGCAGGCGGATGCGGATTTTCGGGTAGCGCTCGTTGTAGAGGCGGATCACCGAAGGCAGGAAATAGAACGCCGCCGTGGGGATGCACGCCAAGGTCACCCGGCCGATCTGCCGCTCCGCCAGCTCGCGGATGTTGAGAATCGAGTCGTCGAAATCATCCAGCAAGCGTCGCGCCTTGGGCAGGAAATCACGGCCGACACTCGTCAGGCTGACCTTGCGGGTCGTGCGATCGAGTAGGGCGGTTCCCAGGCCCTCCTCGAGTTTTTTCATCCGACGGCTCAGGGCCGGTTGTGACAGATGCAGCGCATCGGCGGCTTCGTGGAAACTGCCCAGTTCGGCGATTTTCACGAAAGATCGTATGTCCTGAAGCTCATATTCCATGTTCTACCTCACCGGAGAGGGGGATGCGCGGTACAAATCATCGTAAAGTAATTCATTTGTGAAACGCAATAATCTCTCTGATCTTTGCATTGGAAACACTTTTCAAATTTTGCCACTCTTGTGTCCAGAGCATCAATTATCCAGATTGATCAACAAGAGTTAGTGAACATGCAGCGAATTCCTTGTGTGCTAATGCGCGGCGGTACGTCCAAAGGCCCGGTGTTTCTCGCCTGGGATCTACCGGTCGCCATCGCCGAACGTGACGAGCTGCTGCTCAACCTGATGGGCTCCGGCCACGAGCTGGAAATCGATGGCATCGGTGGTGGCAGCCCACAAACCAGCAAAGTGGCGATCGTCAGCCCATCGCTGCACCCAGACGCGGATGTCGATTATTTGTTCGTCCAGGTCATGGTTTCCCAGCGTCGTGTCGATACCGCCCCCAACTGCGGCAACATGCTCTGCGCCGTCGGCCCCTTTGCCATCGAGCAGGGGCTGGTCAAGCCTTCTGGCAATCTGACCCGGGTGCGCATTCGCAACCTCAACACCGGGACTTTCGTGAATGCCGAAGTGCAAACCCCGGAAGGCAAGGTCAGCTATGAAGGCGACACCGCCATCGACGGCGTGCCTGGCACAGCCGCTCCGGTACAACTGACGTTTCTCGATGCGGCGGGCAGCAAGACGGGGAAACTCTTCCCGACCGGGCAGACCCAGGACCTGATCGACGGTATCCCGGTGACCTGCATCGACATGGCGATGCCGATGATGATCGTCGAGGCCAGCCAGCTCGGCAAACGCGGCGATGAAAGCCCTGCCGAACTGGACGCCGATAAAGCCTTCCTGCAGCGGCTGGAGTCCTTGCGGCTGAAAGCCGGCCTGGCGATGGGTCTGGGTGATGTCAGCGACAAGGTCATTCCCAAGCCGGTGCTGGTGTCTCCGGCCAAGTCTGGCGGGACGATCCAGGTGCGCTACTTCATGCCGCACAACTGTCACCGCGCCCTGGCGATCACCGGCTCCATCGGCCTGGCCACGGCGTGCGTAACCGAAGGCAGCGTCGTTGCACAGTTGCTCGGCAACGTCAGTAAACCGCGCTTGCAACAGGTTCGGATCGAACACCCAAGCGGCGGTATTGATGTCGTACTGTCTTACACGGGTGAAAAGGGTGAGACCATTCAGGCTTCGGTAGTACGTACCGCGCGCCGGCTTTTCTCGGGTTACGTCTACGCCACGGCGTCCCAACGTCTGGCCGGATAGCCCTGGGCCGCCAGGGTCTTTTGCATCAGAACAATTCTAAAAATGGGTGATGCCATGAAAGTTGTTAAATCGCTCTACTTCCAGATCATCTGCGCCGTGCTGCTGGGCGTGGTCGTCGGGCACTTCTGGTCGCAACAGGCAATTGCCTTGAAGCCGCTGGGCGATGCCTTCATCAAGCTGATCAAGATGATGATCGCGCCGGTGGTGTTCTGCACCATTGTCACGGGCATCGCCGGTATGAGCGACAAGCGCTCGCTGGGGCGCTTGTTGAGCAAGACCCTGCTGTTGTTCCTGGCGCTGACGGTGATTAGCCTGATCATCGGCCTGGTGTCGGTCTACCTGTTCAAGCCCGGCGCGGGCATGAACATCGACCCGACGCAGTTGAGCACCCAGGGGTTGTCGCAGTACACCGAATCCGCCGCGAAACTGAGCGTGGTGGACTTCTTCATGCACATCATTCCCGACACCTTCATCGGCGCTTTCAATAAAGGCGAGGTGCTGCCGGTGCTGTTTATCGCGGTGCTCTGCGGTTTTGCCCTGTCGTCCCTGGGCGAGCGCGGCAAGCCTGTGCTGGAGGTCCTGGAATCGGCTTCGCACATGGTGTTCAAGATTTTCTCCTACCTGATGCGTTTCGCTCCGATTGGCGCTTTCGGGGCCTTGGCTTTCACGGTGGGGCAGTACGGCATCACGTCGCTGGGCTCGCTGGCCAAGTTGATCATGACCTTGTACATCGCCTGCGCCTTCTTCGTCTTCGTGGTGTTGGGCAGCCTTTGCCGGGCCCACGGTTTCAGCCTGTGGAAGCTGTTGCGTTACCTGCGTGAAGAGTTCCTGGTGGTGCTCGGCACGTCCTCGACCGAACCGGTAATGCCGCGGATGTTGGAAAAACTCCAGGCCCTGGGGTGCAAGAAAGGGGTTGTGGGGCTGGTGCTGCCGACCGGCTACTCGTTCAACCTCGACGGCACGGCGATCTATCTGTCGCTGGCGGCGATCTTCATTGCCCAGGCCTGCAACATCGACCTGACGCTGACCCAGGTCATCACCATGCTGGCGATCATGCTGCTGTCGTCAAAGGGTGCTGCGGGTGTGACCGGCAGCGGGTTTGTCGCCCTGGCCTCGACCTTGACGGTCATCCACGACATTCCCCTGGCGGGCCTGGCCCTATTGATCGGGATCGATCGGTTCATGTCCGAAGCGCGGGCGTTGACCAGTCTGGCGAGCAACGCCGTCGCAACCGTGGTGATCTCCCTCTCGGAGAATGCCTGTGACCGCGAAGTGCTGTTGCAGACCCTGGATGGCAAACCCGCCCTGACACAGACCCCGGCAACGGACTCGAGCTGGGACGGCACGAAGGTCGCCAAACACATCTAGCCGCTCACGGCTGACTCGACAGCACCGCGCAAGCTCACTTAATACCTCTGCGCCAGGCACACTTGAGCGTGTAGCCTGGCGGGTGGGAGGGCGTGCGCCTGGGTGTCTGCCAAGCTACTCATAACAACAAGAGATCTGACATATGCTCGCTTTACTTGGCTTGGCCATGGTGGTGGTCTTCACCTTCCTGATAATGACCAAACGGTTGTCCCCGATCGTCGCCTTGACGGTAGTGCCCATCGTCTTTGCCGTGCTCGGCGGCTTTGGCGGGACTACTGGCAAGATGATGCTGGACGGCCTGAAAATGGTCGCGCCCTCGGCGGCACTGCTGTTGTTCGCGATCCTGTTTTTCGGCCTGATGATCGACGCCGGTCTGTTCGACCCGTTGATCCGCAAGATCCTCAAGCGGGTCAATGGCGATCCGATGAAAATCGCCGTGGGCACCGCGTTGCTGTCGCTGTTGGTGGCACTGGACGGTGACGGCACGACGACCTACATGATCACCTGTGCCGCGATGCTGCCGCTGTATAAGCGCATCGGCATGAACCCGATGATCCTGGCGACCATTTCCATGCTGTCCTTGAGCATCATGAGTGGCATGACCCCTTGGGGCGGCCCGGCGACCCGTGCGATCGCAGCGCTGGGCCTGGATGCCGGTGAGTATTTCGTGCCGTTGCTGCCGACCATGATCGGCGGTGCGATGTGGGTGGTGTTCACGGCCTTCCTGCTGGGCCGTGCCGAGCGCAAGCGTATCGGCAACGTCCAGCTGCAAAGCGGTGGCGGTGACTGCTACATCAACGCGATCATCGAGGACACGCCACACAAGCGTCCGAAACTGGCCTACGTCAACCTGCTGCTGGTGGTCGCGGTGATGGTCGCGCTGGTGATGGGGCTCATGCACTCGGCGATTCTGTTCCTGATCGGTTTCGTCCTGGCGCTGATGATCAACTATCCGCAACTGGATATTCAGAAGGAACGCATTCTCGCCCATTCGGGCAACGCCATGACCGTGGTCCTGCTGGTGTTTGCCGCGGGCATCTTCGCCGGGATCTTCTCCGGAACGAAAATGGTCGATGCCCTGGCACAGACCCTGGTCGATTGGATTCCGCCTTCCTGGGGCCATCTGTTCCCGCTGGTGGTGGCGATTACCAGCATGCCGCTGACCTTCGTATTGTCCAACGATGCCTACTACTTCGGTGTCGTGCCGATCCTGGCCAATGCCGCGGCTGCCTACGGGATTGCTCCGGTGGAAATTGCCCGGGCCTCCATTCTCGGCCAGCCGGTACACCTGATGAGCCCGCTGGTGGCCTCGACCCTGTTGCTGGTGGGCATGGTCGACCGCGACTTGGGCGACTTCCAGAAAGCCACCGTCAAATGGGCGGTGCTCACCTCCCTGGTGATTACCGCGCTGGCCCTGCTGACCGGGGCACTGACGCTGTTTTCCTGATTCACCCGACAACCTTGTTTTCCTGCCTGGCACGCCCCCGCAAGCGGGGGTGCGCAGGCGTGCGCGTCCAATAACAACAACGAGTAGCCAGACATGACCATTTTGCTGACCCGCGGGGCTTTGTTTCCAATCCTTGGCCTGTTGCCCCTGGCCACGGCCAGCGCCGAAGGTTTCATCGATGACAGCAAGCTGAAGCTGCAATTGCGCAACGTCTACTTCAACGAAAATTTCCGCGACGAGCACGGTATGAGCGCCCGGGCGGCAAGGACCGCCAAGAGTGAGCGCACCGAATGGGCCCAGGGCTTCCTGCTGGATTACCAGTCAGGCTTTACGCCGGGCACCCTCGGCTTCGGGGTCGATGCCCTGGGCCTGCTCGGGGTCAAGCTCGACTCCGGGCGTGGCCGCAGTGGCACCGGCCTGCTGCCGGTGCATGACGACGGTCGCGCCGCCGACGAGTTCGCCTGTGCGGGCATGACCGCCAAGGCCCGGTTGGCCAAGACCACGCTCAAATACGGCACCTTGCTGCCCAAGACCCCGGTGCTGGTCTACAACGATGCGCGGCTGTTGCCCCAGACTTACCAAGGCACCCAGATAAGCAGCAATGACATTGACAACCTCACCGTCACCGGCGGGCATCTGGAGCGTTTCAAGCTGCGGGATTCGAGCGACAGCATGCCCATCGTGCCGGACGGCTACGGCGGCGATAAGTCCGGTGACTTCAGCTATGCCGGTGCCGACTACAAGCTGGGCAAGCAGATCCGCCTGAGTTACTTCTACGGCGAGCTGGAGAATTTCTATCGACAGAACTTTGTGGGCATCCAGCATGATCTGCCCCTGGGCGCCGGGGTATTGACCAGCGACCTGCGCTACTTCAACAGCGTCGATTCGGGGTCGGCCTACGGCGGCAAGATCGACAACGACATGCTCAGCGGGTCGCTGTCCTACGCCGTGGTCGGCCACACACTGAGCGCCGGTTACCAGACCCTCAGCGGCGAGGCGGGCCTGCCTTACATCAGCGGCGCCACGGTGTACTCCTTCAGCAACGTCGGGATCGGCAAGTTCATCGAGGAAGACGAGAAGACCTGGATGCTTGGTTACGGCTACGACTTCGCTCGCCTCGGTGTGCCCGGCCTGACGTTCTCCACCCGCTATCTGAGCGGTAACGACGGTAAGTCCAACACCACGGTCAAAGAGTGGGAACGTGACGCAGAGATCGCCTATGTGGTGCAGCAGGGGACGTTCAAGGGGCTGGGGGTGAGGTTGCGAAACTACGTCTATCGCTCGGACTTTTCCCGTGGCCGTGACAGCAACCGGATCTACTTTACCTACGACATCGCTCTTTGGTAGGGCATGCAGTTCATCTAAGAAACAACGATGGACCTGTGGCGAGGGAGCTTGCTCCCGCTCGGCTGCGAAGCAGTCGTGAACCGGCGGGTGCGGTGTGTTACGCGTTCGGCAGGTTTTGGGGTCGCTTCGCGACCCAGCGGGAGCAAGCTCCCTCGCCACGGTTTTCTCAGTGGCCCCGCGCTCATCACGGTGGCCCGGTTCGATTCTTTGCGACATCATTGCGTCAATTTTCTTTGGGGCAATGCCCGTCGAGGCCGCTGTGGATCGAAACCGAGAGCGACGCAACAACCTTTCCCTGGATGGCCTGAATTTTTTCCTCGCGGATGTGCGCGATGGTTTGGGGCCTTACCTGGCGATCTACCTGCTGGCGGTGCATCACTGGGACCCGGCCAGCATTGGCGTGGTGATGACGGTCGCGGCCATGGCCGGGCTCGTCGCCCAGGCGCCCGCCGGCGCGCTGATCGACCGGGTGCGCAGCAAGCGTGCCGTGGTGGCCGTGGCCGCCTTGGTGGTGACGCTGGGTTGCCTGATACTGCCGTTCACGTCGTCCTTTGGCCTGGTGGCATTGACCCAGGCCATCGGCGCCGTGGCAGCGTCAGTCTTTGCGCCGGCTATCGCGGCGATTTCCCTGGGCATTACCGGCGCCAAGGCCTTTACACGGCGCACGGGGCGCAACGAAACATTCAATCACGCGGGCAATGCCTGCGCCGCGCTGCTGGCGGGTGGGTTCGCCTGGTTGTTCGGTCCCATCGCGGTGTTCTACCTGATGGCCGCCATGGCGTTGGCCAGCATCGTGGCGGTCGGTTGCGTGTCCGCCGAGGCCATCGACCATGACGTGGCCCGGGGCCTGGAGGCGGGGCAGTTGGTTCACGGCCCTGTACCCTCGACGCTGCGGGTCCTGCTGGATAACCGTACGCTGCTGTTGTTCGTCATTTGCTGCGGGCTGTTCCACCTGGCAAACGCGGCGATGCTCCCGCTGGTCAGCCAGAAGCTCGCCCAGGCCAATGTGCACCTGGCCACGCCGTTGACGTCGGCTTGTATCGTTGCGGCGCAACTGGTCATGGTGCCCATGGCGTGGCTGGTGGGCGTCAAGGCCGATGCCTGGGGCCGCAAGCCGTTGCTGTTGGCCGGCTTCCTGATCCTGCCCATCCGCGGTGTGTTGTACGTGCTCTCGGACGACCCCTACTGGTTGGTGGCGGTGCAACTGCTGGACGGTATCGGTGCCGGGCTGTTTGGCGCGCTGTTTCCCCTGGTGGTCAAGGACCTGACCCAAGGCACCGGGCGCTTCAACGTCAGCCTCGGGGTGTTGTCGACGGTGTTCGGGCTCGGTGCTGCGTTGAGCAACAGCCTGGCCGGCTTCGTGGTGCAAGGGGCTGGCTACAGCGCGGCGTTCCTGACCCTGGCGGTGATTGCCGCGCTGGCATTCGGCCTGTTGTTGGCGATGCCGGAGACCTTCAGACCAAGCCGCGTGTCCCAGACCGACCCCCTTGCGGTGCCCGACGGCGGAGTCGCCTGAGGTCGGGTACACCTCGGTTCGACCCCGTGCTGTTCAAGCCCGTGCGGGGTCGCTGGCGTGTTCCCGTCGAGACAACTGAAGCAGCAAGCCTGGTTCCGCTCTCGTGGCTGAAAGCGTCCAGCCATGGGCCTGGGCGATTTCCTGGCAGATCGTCAGGCCCAGGCCGGCGCCATGGTCGCGGCGATGGGGGCCGCGCCAGAAGCGCACGAACAGTTGGGGCAGTTGCTCCCGATCAACCCCGGGGCCCCAATCGCGCACGCTCAGGTGATCCCTGCCGATGTCCACTCGCACCTCCGTGCCTCGAGGGGCGTGTTGGAGGGCGTTCTCCAGCAGGTTTTTCAGCAAGGTGAAGAGGGCGCTGCGATCAGCCTGCCAGGGGGCAACGCCCGTGCAATCCTCGGCCAGTACCAGGCGCACCTCGACGGCTTCGGCCATGCGCTGCAAATAGTCGGTGGCCTCCCTCGCGACATCGGCCAGTTCGACCGCGGCAAACCTATAGTTCTGGGCCTCACTGGTTTCGGTCAACAGCAGCAGTTGCTGGGCTTGGCGGGTCATGTGGGCCACGTCGTTGAGGAGCGCGTTGCGATCGGGACTGTCTGCCATCAATTCGATCTGCGCGCGTATCAGCGCCAGCGGTGTCTTCAGCTCGTGCGCCGCCGTGGCCAGAAATTCCTGCTGGATCCGGTAGCCATTTTCCAGGCGCTGGAGGACCCGATTGAAACTGTCCACCAGTGGCACGATTTCGGACGGGACGCTGCTGACCTGCAAGCGCGAATGCAGCGAGCGAGGCGAGATGGCCGCGGCCGACTCGGACACTTCGCGCAAGGGCTTGAGCGTATAACCCAGGATGACATAGGCGCAGGCGCCAAAGACGAAGAGCAGTACCAGGCTGAACAGGGCGATGCCGGCCCCCATGAAGGGCAGCGCGAAGGCCCCGTGAAAGAGGTCCATCAACCGTTCGCTGACGGCAAGCTGCAGGAACCAGGTCTGGCCGTCGTGTTCGATTGGCGCGGTGGCACCGTACATCAGGATGCCCTGGCGCTCGAACTTGAACGGTTCATGCTCCAAAGGGCGTAGCGAGGCACTCGCCGGCCAGAAGGTCGCGTCGGTGGACGCCAGGGCCACGCTTGCCGAGGCATCCAGCACACGGTAGCCGATTTCCTGTCCCATGCTGTCAAAGGTCCAGATTCGATCCGCCTCGCTGGGGTCGAGTCCGACCGGGCGCCCGCCAGCATCGAACTGGAGTTTCTCCGCCAGTTCCTGGGTGCGTTCGGCCATGTTCATGACCGACAGGATGTCGCTCTGTGAGCTGACCAGGGCCAACACCGCCGACACGATCAACAGAATGCTCAGTGCCACGCCGGCAATATAGGCCAGCAGCACCTTGAACCTGAGGCTACTCAACCACGTCGACCTGGCGGAGCGCATAACCGAGACCTCGCAGGTTGACAATGCGTTGGCGGGAGCCGATGGCAAGCAGCTTGCGGCGGATACGGTGCAGGGCCACATCCAGGGCATTCGGCGTGACCGCCTCGCTCAAGCCCCAGCCCGCCGCCTCTATGCTGGGGCGGCGGACGACTTCCCCAGGCTTGCGCAACAGCAGCAGCATGATCTGCATTTCCGCCGGCGCCAGGGTAATGCTTTCATTCGCACAACACATAGTGCCGGTATCGGGTTGCAGGCTCAGGTCTCCGTGGCTGGGCGCCAGAGGGCGACAGTCCACGGGGCGCCGCAGCAAAGCCCGCACCCGGGCAACCATTTCATCCATGGCAAACGGCTTGGGCAGATAGTCATCGGCACCGGCATCGAGCCCCTGTACCCGATCATGCAGGGCATCCCGTGCCGTGAGCACCAGGCACGGTAGGCCAAGCCCGGCGCTACGCAGGCGCTTCAACAAGACAAGCCCGTCGCCGTCCGGCAAGCCGCGATCGAGAATCAGCGCCTGGTAGGGCACCCGCTGGATGGCCGCCCATGCACCGTCCATGCGGTTGATCACATCGACGGCGATCCCGGCGTTCATCAATCCCGTGCTGACCAGTTGGGCCAAGCGTTCGTGGTCCTCGACCAACAGAATGCGGCTCATCAGAAGCGGTACAGGTAGCCGAACAACGCGTTGTTTTCGGTAGAACGATCTACCAGCGGGCTGTCCTTGATCTCATTGGCGAAGCGGGTTGCCTTGATATCGAGGAACACAGAGTGGTGCTTATCGAACATGTAGTTTCCCCGGACGCCAAATTCGGTATTGAGGGCAGACTCGCCATCATAGGCCGCGCGATCGATGCGGGCTTCACTGTCGCGCACGCCAAAATAATAATCGACGTATTTCTTGTCCTGCCACATCGCCGTCACGTGGGGCGTGAGGGTGATGTGGTCGTCGAGCCGCCAGGTTCGCTCCAGGCCCAGGTTGAAGCGCTGTCCCTTGCTGTTGCCCGATACATCCGCCAGCCACTCGGTGTGCATGTCTACCCAATCGGTGTGCCACTGCACTTTCGCTCCGGCCCAGAAGCTGCTTTTACGGTCACTCATGCCATCGAAAACCCGCGAGTCATCGACATCATAGCCACTGAAATCGTACTGGCCCACGAGGCTGAAATCGATGTGCTGGGTGTCGTTGATCTCGACCTGCGACAGCTTGACCTCGGCGTTGGGGCCGAACACCTGCAGGTATTGGTTCTCAAAGTAGATCAGCGGTATCGCCTTGTTGTCGCGATCGATGCCGGTATAGGGCTGCTGGCTGCTGATTGCGCCGAACCCCAGCCCCCAGGACGAAGACGGTTCGGCGGTTTCAGGTTCGGTGGCCTGGGCGGCCAGCGCTGATGTGGTCGCAGTGAGTATGATCAGGCTCGGGATTGTTGAAACGGCTAAGCGCAGCAAATGCATGGGGTGCTCCAACGGGACAGGATGAAATGCGCGCCTATCGTTGAGCGTTTTCCCTTACCGCATACTTACGGTTATTTGTCGAAAGCTTGACCTCGACGCCTGCGCAGCCGAAGAGCAGAGCGCGGTGTCCGAGGACATCAATCGTAACGTGAACGAGATCGTTGGCCTGGTTATCCAGGTAAGTCCTGGGCCTTTGGTGCAAGGCCCGGATGTTCGCTCAAACGATATCGTCGATCAGGATGTGGCGCTCGCCCCGGCTGCACCGCTCGATCCGCGCTTCGACCTTGTAGACTTGGCGCAGCATCGACTCGGTGATCACCTCGGCGCTTGGGCCGCTGCCCTGGGCGGTGCTGTCGGCGATGACCAGCACTTGGTCGGCAAAGCGCAGCGCCTGGTTCAGGTCATGGATGGCGATGAACACAATGACCTGGCGTTGGCGCGCCAGGGCCCGCATGAAATTCAGCACCTGGACTTGTCGATGCATGTCCAGGGCGCTGGTCGGTTCATCCATCAACAGGATTTCCGGTTCGCGCACCAGGGTCTGGGCGATCGACACCAGTTGCTGCTGTCCGCCGCTGAGCTCTCCGAGATTACGGAACGACAACTCAGTGATGCCCAGCGCGGCGAGAAT
This sequence comes from Pseudomonas sp. NFACC56-3, assembly GCF_900100025.1. NCBI lineage: Bacteria > Pseudomonadati > Pseudomonadota > Gammaproteobacteria > Pseudomonadales > Pseudomonadaceae > Pseudomonas > Pseudomonas sp. NFACC56-3. The sequence continues at coordinate 264,759 of NZ_FMTK01000001.1, forward strand.
GTCGTCCACCCGCTTCAGTTCATCATCATGGACGACCCAGCCCGGCGTGAGCTGCTTGCGCGCCAGCAGCACCGACTCGTATACCGTCAACCGGGCGCTGGCGTTCAAGCCCTGGGGCATGTAGCTGATGCCCTGCGGTCCCTTTTTCGAGTCCTCCAGGACCACCTGTCCGGGGCCGTCGATCAACCCGGCCATGCGCTTGAACAAAGTGGATTTGCCCGCCGCGTTGGGGCCGACTACCGCCACCACCTGGCCACCGACAAAAGCTGCCGTGGTCACGCCGTGAATGACCAGGCGCTGGCCATAGCGGGCCCCGAGATTCTCCAGCCGAATCGTTACCATGAGTTTTTCTTCCCACCGAGAATCAAGGAGATGAAGAAGGGCACGCCGATCAGCGACGTCACCACGCCGATGGGGAAAATGGCCCCAGGAATCAGGGTTTTGCTGATCACCGAACTGGCGGACAGAATCAGTGCGCCGGTCAACAAGGACGCAGGCAGGAAGAACCGTTGGTCTTCGCCGATCAGCATCCGCGCGATGTGCGGGCCGACCAGGCCGATGAAGCCGATCGTGCCGACGAACGCCACCGGGAACGAGGCGAGCAGGCTGACCATGATCAGCGTCTGAAAGCGCAGGCTGCGCACGTTGATGCCGAAACTCGCGGCCTTGTCGTCCCCCAGCCGCAGCGCGGTCAAGGCCCAGGCGCGCCGGGCGAAAATCGGCAGGGTGACCAGGATCACCAGACAGATCACTCCGAGCTTGGGCCAGGTGGCTTTGGTCAGGCTGCCCATCGTCCAGAACACCACGGCGGCCACGGCTTGTTCGGTGGCGAAGAATTGCACCAGCGCCAGCAACGCGTTGAAGGTGAACACCAGGGCGATGCCAAGCAGCACGATGGTCTCGGCGGTGACACCGCGGCGCAGGCTCAGGAAGTGGATCAGCAATGCCGACAGCATGGCCATGATGAACGCGTTCACCGGCACCATGTACTGCGCCGCCAGCGGGAACAAGGCCACGCCAAACGCCAGCCCCATGGCCGCACCGAAACTGGCGGCGGCGGAAATGCCCAGGGTGAACGGGCTGGCCAGCGGGTTGTTGAGGATCGTCTGCATCTGCGCGCCGGCCAGCGACAACGCGGCGCCGACCGCAACGGCCATCAGCGCCACGGGCAGTCGGATGTCCCACATCACCACGCGGACCTGGGGCGATGCGCTGTCCGGTGAAAACAGCGCGCCGAGCACTTCGTCGAGGCTGTAGCGTGCCGGTCCGAGTGCCAGGTCGAGCAGGACGCTGCAGATCAGCAACAGCGTGAGCCCCCCGAGAATAAGCCGCTTGCGCAGCACCAGGCGCCGGTAGGTGTCACGCTGCATGACCAGGGTTTCGTTCAACGACGTCATGGCTGGTCCTCGGTCTGGCCCAGGCTGACGGCATAACCCGGCTCATAAGGGACCGGCAGGAACTGCTCGTGCAATTGGCGGAACGAGGCGTCCGGGTCCAGGTCGGCGAACAACGTCGGGTGAAACCACTTGGCCAATTGCTGGATGGCCACGAACTGATAGGGACTGTTGTAGAACTGATGCCAAATGGCGTGGAACGCCTGGTCGTCCTGGGCCTTGATGCCGGCGTAGGCCGGTCGCTGGGTGTACCACGCCAGTTTTTTCCTGGCTTGGGCCATGTCCGCCCCGGGGCCGACGCCGACCCAATGGCCACCGGGTGCAAAGGCTTCCCAGTTGGCGCTGGTGATCACCACCTGTGCCGGGTTGGCGACCACCACTTGCTCGGCATTCAACTGGCCGAACGTGGTGGGGATGATGCCTTTGGCGATGTTGTCGCCACCGGCCATTTCGACGAACAGGCCGAAGTTCTCGTTGCCGAAGCTCAGGCAGCAATCATCGGTGTAGCCGCCGATGCGTTCGATGAAGACCTTTGGCCGGGCAGGGTGGCGCGCTTCAATGACGTCGGTGACCCGTCGAATCTGTTGGTTGCGAAAATCGATGAAGGCTTCGGCACGGGCTTGCTTGCCGAACAGTTGGCCGAACAGGCGCATGGTCGGCTCGGTGTTCTGCATCGGGTTGTTGCGAAAGTCGACGTAGACCACCGGGATGCCCAAGGCGTCGAGCTTCTCGATGTAGCGCGCATCCTCGGTGGCGTGCTGGGCTTCGATATTGAGGATGATCACATCCGGACGCTGGGTGATGGCCTGTTCGATGTCAAAGGTGCCGTCCTCGAACCCGCCGAAGGTCGGGATCTTGGCAATGTCGGGAAATTTGCGCAGATAGGCGCCGTAGGTGTCCGGGTCTGACTGGATCAGGTCCTTGCGCCAGCCGACGATGCGTTCGATGGGATTTTGCGTGTCCAGCGCCGCCACCAGGTACAACTGGCGGCCTTCGCCGAGGATCACCCGCCTGACCGGGAGATGGACCTTGACCTGGCGCCCGAGCAGGTCGGTCACGCTGCCCAGGGCAGGGTCCGCCTCGGCGGCCAGGGCGTTGCGGGGCGTCAGCGAAAGAAACGACACACCGAGCAGCCCGGCGAACAGCAGGGCGGCGAGGGTGTGAGGGCGGCGAAAAACGGTAACCATGGTTCAGGCCTTTACAAAAGCCGGACCGGACAACGGCGCCAGTCGCCGCCCCGGCCCGCAGGTTTCAGAAATCAACGGTGGCGGATAACAACAGCGTGCGCGGTGCGCCTTGGGAGAACGCGCCATAGGACGCGACCCCCGACCAATAGGCGCGGTCAAAGACGTTTTGCACCGTGGCGCGAAATGTCGTGGGGCGTTCGGCAATGCGCGTGGCATAGCGGGCACCGACATCGAAGCGGGTCCAGGCATCCAGTTCCTGGGTGTTGGCCTGGTCGACGTACTGGCTGGCGGTGTAGATCGCACCGCTGGTCAGTGTCAGCCCGTCGATGCCCGGGGTGTCCCACTCGGCCCAGAGGTTGGCCTGGACCTTGGGCACGCCCACCGGTGTATTACCGCGGTTGGCGGTGACGCTGGTGCGGGTCAGTTCCCCGTCGAGTAGCGTCACGCCACCGAGCAGGCGCGTGCCCCGGGCAATCTCGCCGGACAGGTTCAGTTCCACGCCACGGTTGCGTTGCTGGGCCTGGACCGAAAACACCCCGGACGACAATTCACCGCTGGGTTTCTTGATCTGGAACAGCGCCAGCGTGGCCATGAAACGTTCGTAGTCGACCTTGACCCCGATCTCCTGCTGGCGGGAGATGTAGGGTGAAAAAACCTCTTCGGCGTTCGTGGCGGCAGACGGCGCGATGTCGCCCTTGCTCAGGCCTTCGATGTAGTTGTAGTACAGCGCGACATGGTCCCAGGGCTTGGCGACGATACCGAGCAGGGGTGTGGTCTTGCTTTTATCGTAGGACGGGGTGGCGACGGTGGTGTTGTAGTTGTCCGACTGGATGTTTTGCCGGCGCAACCCGAGGGTGACTTGCAGGCGCTCATCGAGCACCGACAAGGTGTCGGCCAAGGCGACGCCCGACAGTTCGCTTTCGGAGACTTTTGGCGTGTGAGGTTCGGCGAGGTTGGGCCTGGGCCGGTCGACCGGGTGATAGATGTTCGAGAGGATGGCGGGGCCGGAAACAATGCCCCGGGACAATTCATCGCGATAACGGCTGACTTGCAGCACCGCGCGGTGGCTGACCGGCCCGGTGTCGAAGCCCAGGCGCGCGCCGGCGTCTACGGTGTAGCGCTGGACGTTGAATTTGTAATAACCGGGAACCGATGACGTGTCGCCGGCGGCGTTGATGATGGTCGGGGTCTGGTCGGACATGCGCTCGACCTCGGATTTTCCGCCGCCGGCGTGGGCAAACAGGGTCAGCTGGTCGTTGACGTCGTACTCGCCACTCAACAACGCCGACTTATCCCTGGCCCGGGAGCGTCCCCAGTCCTGGCTGACACTGGTGCGGCCGTTGGCGGCGGAGGGAATTTGCACGCCAGGGGCGATCAGAAAAGGGCGTGAGGCGGCGTCGAACTTTTCATCCTGGCTGATCAGGTCGAGGGTCATGCGCAAGCTATCACCTTGGTAATCCAGGGCCATGGCGCCGGTACCGACGTCTCGGGACTGCTTGTCGATGGCCGTGTCACCCTGCTGCAGGCTACCGTTGAGCCTGATCCCGAACCGGCGTTCTTCGCCAAAGCGCCGACTGACGTCGAGGTGGCCGCCCAGTTGTGAGTCCGTGGCGTAGCGGCTGCTGAATCGGGTCAGGTCCTCGTCGAGGGCGCGCTTGGGGACCACGTTGATCACGCCGCCCACGGCGCTGTTGGGCGACATGCCATACAGCAGCGCGGCGGGCCCCTTGACCAGTTCGATGCGCTCGGCGTAATCGGTGAACACCCGGTAATTGGACGCCACGCCATACACACCGTCGAAAGCCAACTCCCCGAGGTTGCCTTCCCCCAGCGGAAAACCGCGGATGAAGAACGAGTCGACGATGCCGCCCGCCTGGCCAGTGGAGCGCACCGAAGCGTCGCGTTCCAGCAAGTCGCCCACGGTGGTCGCCTGTTGATCCCTGATCATCGTCGAGGTGTAGCTGCTGACGCTGAACGGTGCATCCATTACATCGGCGTTGCCCAGCAGGCCGAGGCGTGCGCCGCGGGCGACCTGGCCGTTGGCGTCGGTAGGTGGCAGGTCGGTGCTGCGTCTGCCGGCGGCGTCGACGCTGATCTGCGGCAAGGTCACCCGGCGCAGCACCAGTGTGTAGCTGCCATCGTCGCGGGCAACCATCTCCACGCCGCTGTCGGCCAGCAGATGGGTGAGTGCTTGCGCTGCCGGATACGTGCCGGAAAGTCCCGGGCTGACCAGGCCCTCAGTGATCAAGGGCTGGAACGACAAGGCAATGCCGGCGGTCACCGCAAAGCGCGACAGGGCAGGGCCGAGCGGCCCCGGGGCGATGTCATAGGCGCGGGGGGCGACGGTTTCCAGTTGCGCGGGCGCGGCGGCGAAGGCGAACGGCCCGGTGACCCCGCTCAACGCAAGGCTCAACAGCACACTGCGCATGACGGGCTTGGACGGACGATCCGGACGCAGGGGCCGTGCAACGAGCATGGATGGATGACCCTATGGACGAGATGAAATGGTTATTCCTTTCTTTGCCAGTTGAGATCAAAAAAAGTATCACCCGAGCAGCAAATAATTTTTTGTGGGGTCAGGCTGGGGAGAGCGTCACCCAGTAACCGCTCAAATGACCGGTGACCAGGACCGGGTAGGTTTGCACCAGCATGTTGAGCGTGCGCTGGGTATCGCTGATGGGAAACGCGCCGGACACCCGCAGTTCGGCAATGGCCGGGTCGCAACGCACGAAGCCTCGGCGATAGCGCGCCAGTTCGGCGACGAAATCCGCCAGGCGCATCCTGTCTGCCATCAGCATGCCTTGGGTCCAGGCGCTGGCGTTGCGATCTGTCGGGGTCAACGGGCCGAAGGCCTGGGAGGAGAAGTCGGTGCGCTGTCCGGCGTTGACGATGAGCGGCGCGGCCTGGCGAGCCTCGGTCAACTCAATCCGCACCGCGCCTTCGAGTACCGCCAGATGGGTGCGCGATGGCAGTTGGCGCACGATGAACCGCGTACCCAGGGCCTGCATCCGGCCTTCGCGGGTGCTGACCAGGAACGGTCGGGCCTGTGGCAAGGCATCCGGCGCGGTCTGCACCAGGACTTCCCCTTCGCGCACATGGAGGAGCCGCTGTCGGGTGTCGAACAGCACGTCGATGGCTGTGCTGGTATTGAGGGTGAGGTGAGAGCCGTCGGCCAGGGTCAACTCGCGGCGCTCGCCGATGGCGGTGCGGTAGTCGGCGGACCATTGCTGCGATTGCGCCAGTTTCCAACTGCCCCAACCGACAGGCACCGCTGCCAGCAGCAACGCCAGTTTGCCGAGGGCCGCGCGCCGTTCGGGGCTGCTTGGGCGATCCAGCGCCGACATCGCCAACGCGCGTGGCAAGCCGCCGAGCTTGCTTTGCAGCAATTGCGCACGAGACCAGGCCCGACCGCGCTCGGGGCTGCTGGCCCGCCAACATTCCCATTCGACGCGCTCGGTGTCACTGAGGTCGCTTTCGCTCAAGCGCATCAGCCACTCGGCGGCTTCTTCGAGGACCTTGGGGTCGAGCGGCGGCTCACGGCGACGAGTGAGCATTCATTCCACCAGCATCAAGCACTGTACGAATGCCTGCTTCATGTAGCGCTTGACCGTGATCAGCGAGACGTTTAGCTGTTGGGCGATGTCGTCGTATTTCAGGCCGCCGATCTGCGACAGCAGGAATGCCCGCTTGACCGGCGCCGGGAGGGTGTCGAGCATGGCGTCGATTTCGTGCAGGGTTTCCAGCACCAGAAAGCGCAATTCAGGGGACGGCACTTCCTGGGCCGGCAAATGCGCGAGCGCCTCCAGGTAGGCACGTTCCAGGGCCTTGCGCTGATACCAATTGATGAGAATGCCCTTGGCCACGCAGCTCAGGTAGGCCCGGGGCTGGTCAATGGCCGTGACTTGGGAGGCGAGAATGCGCGTGAAGGTGTCTTGCGCCAGGTCCGCCGCATCCATGGCGTTGCCCAGCTTCTTCTTCAGCGTGTTGTACAGCCAGCCGTGATGGCCGGCGTACAGGTCTTCGATCACGCGCAGATGCTGGTCGTTGTTCGCGGGCAGGGTTTCGCTCATGGCTGCGTTTTTTTTGCAATTGAGAAGTATTCCCAATGCTAAAGGACAACTTGCCTGCGGCGCAAGCGGCATGCAGGGTCCAAGGGAAACTCCTTGATCAGTCCCCGGGCGGGGCGGGGCTGGCTTGCAGGCTCGCGGGCCAGTACCGCAAGGCGACGATGGGGATCAGGGCCAACACATAGGCCAGGCAAACGAACAGGTAGGTGTACTGCAAGCCATAGACCTGACTGAGCAACCCACCGGCCGAGATGCCCGCGATCGAGGCGAATTGCGCAGTGCCTTGGGCTATGCCCAGCACCTGGCCTTGTCGCGCGCTGTCGGCGGATTTCGAGATCAACGCCATCAGCACCGGCGTGGTAGCCCCCAGCAGCACCCCCCAGATGAAGTAGACGACGACAAAGACGATGGCATTGCGCGTAACCCCCGCCAGGGCGGTCAGGGCGATGCAACCGAGCACGACGTAGATGATGCGGTGCAAGGTGTCCTGCTGGGTACGGTGCTCGAAGTAGCGCGACCAGGCCGTGGCCGAGAGGATGAAACCCAGCGCCAGCAAGCCGTAGCACAGGCCGACCACCGAGTTGCTGACGTCGAATACCGAGCTCACATACAAGGAGAATGAGGTCTGTGGCAGCATCCGGGCCAACAGCAGGATGCCCATGACCCACAGCAACGACAGCAATGGCGATCCTTGCCAGACGCTGCCGGTACGGCTCGCGGTCGTCGGGGCCTGGCTGACTGCGGGTTTTTTCACCGGTGGCACGTCCGGCAAGGTCACGGTGGCCACCACCGTGCATACCGCGCACAAGGCCGAGGCGATGATGTTGATCCAGAAGAAGGTGGCGTAGTCGAGGATCAGGCCCCCGACCACCGCGCCGAGCAATGAGCCGACGTTGGTGGATATTTGCAGGATCGCGAACAGCCGCGCCCGTCGCGAGGGGGCTTCGATGCTGACGCCATAGGCCTGGGCCGGGGCGATGTACCCGGCAAAGGCGCCCTGCAGGAACCGCAGCACCAGGATGATCCAGATGTCGCTGCACAGCGCCAGCCCGAGCTGAGTCAATGACAGGCCCGCCAGGGCGCGGATCATCATCAACTTATGACCGTAGCGATCACCGATACGGCCCCAGAAGGCACTGGTCAGAATGATGCCCAGCATCGGCCCGACATACACGGCGATGCTGGCGAAGCTGAAGACCGTCTCCGAGGACGTCAGCCCGCGCAGATGGACCGGCCAGAACGGCCCGCTCATTTCCATCGCACCCATGGAGATGAGCTGGATCGCGAATAGAAGGCAAATCAGGATTCTGACGTTCGAACCCTGGATGGCACCTGCGTGGGACATGACTCAGCCTCGGTGGTTAAACGCTCGCAAGCGGGTGGGTCAGCGTGTGCTGTAAACGATAGTTGGAGTACTGCAGCAGGTGCATGCGCAACAACGATCGGGTCGGCCACAAGGCGATCTTGTGCAGGTGGGTGAGGAACACCGCGTCGAGCACGCACATGCGCATCGGCTCGATATCTTCCATGAACACGGTCGGCAAGATGCCCGGCTGCACATGAGGTTGCAAGATGTACCCGCGTTCCTCCAGCAGGGACGCGCGTAGCCGAAATCGCGGATCAGCAGGCTACGCGCTTTGCCATCGGGGGCAAACATCACCATGGTGTTTTGCTGATGGGCTTCAAGGCCGATGCCGTATATCAGGTAGATCGCGACCACTGGGCGGGTGACCACCTGAGGGCCCGGCGCACTCTGAAAAAATAATCCCCGGGAGGTGATACTTTTTCGCAGGTCGACTGGCAATAGGAGTGATTACCATTTTCTCTCGTTGAAAAGGATCCTTAAGCCATGTCTGTTGCACGTCGACCTTGTGGTGAGTCTGCGTTATCCCTCGCGATTCGTAGCGCCACGCTGAGTTTCATTCTGGTCGCAGGAAGCGCCACCGCCTGGGCGGCAACTCCCGAGCAGGCGCCTGCCGCCGATAAAACCCTGGACGTCTCCAACGACAACGGGCAAGGCTTGACCCTTGACGCCACCACCATCAGCGGCACCCACAACGATCCGGGCGCACTGCCACCCGTGCTGGCCGGCGGTCAGGTGGCGCGCGGTGCACGCTTGGGGATGATGGGCAACAAGGACGTGATGGACACGCCGTTCAGCGTGACCAGCTACACCGAAAAGACCCTGGCCGACCTGCAAACCGTGACCGTGGCCGATGCCCTGCAACGAGACCCTTCGGTGCGTTCGACGGGCCAGGTGGGCGGCATTGTCGATTCGTTTTTCATCCGTGGTTTTCCCATCGGCGAGGGCAACCTCGGCGAGTTGGCCTACGACGGTGTATACGGCGTGGCACCCAACTATCGGGTGTTCACCGACTACGCCGAACGGGTCGAAGTGCTCAAGGGGCCGGGTGCGCTGATGTACGGCATTTCTCCGAACAGCGGGGTGGGCGGGGTGATCAATATCGTTCCCAAGCGTCCGTTGGACGAAGACCTGACGCGCTTTACCGGCAGCTACGCGTCCGATTCCCAAGTGGGCGGGCACCTGGATGTCAGCCGTCGATTCGGCTCGGAAAACCAGTTCGGCGTGCGCTTCAACGGCAGCCTCGAGGGGGGCGACACGGCCATCGACGACCAGAAACGCGAACTCGACATCGGTGCTATCGCCCTGGATTATCGGGGCGAGCGTCTGCGCTTGAACCTCGACTTCATCAGTCAGAAAGAAAGCTTTGACGGCGCCTCGCGACCCTTCACCGTCGCGCCTGGCGTTGAAATCCCATCGGCCCCCAACGGTCGCACCAATGCGTCACAGAAATGGGGTTGGTCCGACACCAAGGAGCAGTCGGCCTTGCTGGGTGGCGAATACGACCTGACGGACGCGGTCACGGTGTTTGCCCACGCCGGTGGTGGTCGCTCGGACGTCAAGCGGATGTCCGACCAGGTACCAAGAATCCTCAACAACGCCGGCGATATCAGCAACACGCCGGGGTATTACAAATTCAACGTAGACCGTTCGACAGCCGATGTGGGGGGTCGTGGGGTGTTCGACACCGGCCCTGTCAGCCACACGACCACGCTGATGGCGACCACCTACCAGGATGAACTGTCCCGGGGGATCAACAACGGGCCGGAGGTCCGCTCGAACATCTATCACCCGGTGGACGTGCCCAAGCCGGCCATCAATGCGCCCAAGGTGCTGCGGATCTCCGAGTCGCAGTTGTCCGGCTTCGCCTTGACCGACACCTTGTCGGTCCTGGATGACCGTCTGCAACTGACCCTGGGGCTGCGTCGGCAAAATATCGAGTCGCGCAACTACAACGCCAGCGGCTCGGTCAGTTCCCGTTATGACGACAGCGCAACGACCCCGATGGTCGGCGTGGTGGTCAAGCCCTGGGAGGACGTGTCGCTCTACTACAACTATGTCGAGGGGCTGAGCAAAGGTGACGTCGCGCCAGGCAATGCGAGCAATGCCGGCGAAACGTTTGCACCTTATGAGTCCAAACAGCATGAGGTTGGGGTCAAGTACGAGCACGGCACGTTCATGACCACCCTGGCGCTGTTCCAGATCGAGAAGCCCAGTGGCGAAATCGGTGCGAACAATGTTTTCTCTGTACAGGCTGAACAGCGCAACCGTGGCGTGGAGCTGAGCGTGTTCGGCGAAGTGGCCCCCGGCACACGCTTGATGGGTGGCGTGACATTGCTCGATGGTGAGCTGACGGATTCCGCCACAGCGGCCAACCGTGGCAATAAGCCGGTGGGCGTGCCAGACGTACAAGCCAACCTGTGGGCTGAATGGGATACCCCGTGGGTGGAAGGCTTTACCCTCACCAGCGGCGCGATCTACACCAGCAGCCAATACGTGAACCAGGCCAACACCCAGGAGCTGGATGCCTGGACCCGCTTCGATGCCGGCGCTCGTTACGCCACCAGGATCGAAGGTCGACCGACGACTTTCCGAGCCACGGTCCAGAACGTCTTTGACCGCGAGTACTGGTCGGGTGTCGCCTCGTACGGTGCCTTCTCTCCAGGCTCGCCGCGCACACTGCAGTTGTCGGCTACGGTGGATTTCTGAGGCATGGCGAGGGGTGGCTCAAGCACAAGGTCACCCCTGTCACTCTTCTTTCCTGATCTCTTCTCTATAAGGTAAGGCTATTCACTCAAGAAAAACGATGAACCTGTGGCCAGACAAACCTTAAGCGAACAGCATTATTGGCCTTTGGCAGGCAGCCCCATCTTCGCCAGCGTCAGCGTTTCATCGGCACGCCCCCAGCCACCGTCTGCCACCTCTTCGACCAGGACCATGGTGAATGGACGGACCCCTTCGCCGAAGTATTCGACGAACATTTCCGTGGTGCGATGGATGATCTCTTCCTTGCGGGCGTGGTCCAGGATTCCTTCGGGAAATTTGTAGTTGGCAAATGGCATGGATCGACTCCGTGGGTGTGAAAGATTCGGCAGGGGCGATGGCCCCTGGCGCGCATCTTTCTCCTTTAAGCCCGTTGAATAAACCCTTCTGGATTGGCATCTGAATTCAACGTGTGTGAACAATTGCCCCCTTGGACTCAGTGCGAATGACGCGGCTCGCCACTGCGGGCGATCACGCGCAGATGCAACGTGGCAGGCTCCAGGCAGCCCCCAGTGGACAATTGTCCGACCAGTTGCCGGTACAGTTCCTGCCAGGGTGTTTGCGACGGTGGGATGTTCGGTGTCCATTCGAGTCGGCGCCGGGCCATTTCTTCGTCGTCGATCAGCAGGTTCACGGTGCGTGTGTTCAGGTCCACTTTCAGCCGGTCGTTGGTTTGCAGCAATGCCAGGCCGCCGCCCACGGCTGATTCAGGGGACATGTTCAGGATCGATGGGCTCGCCGAGGTGCCGCTCTGGCGCCCGTCGCCCAGGCAGGGCAGGGAGTCGATGCCTTGTTTGATCAGCGCGGCCGGTGGGGCCATGTTCACCACCTCGGCGCTGCCGGGGTAGCCCACGGTGCCGACACCGCGAATGACGAGGATGCAGCGCTCGTCGATGTCCAGCGCCGGATCGTCGATGCGGGCGTGGTAATCCTCCGGTCCTTCGAACACGATGGCCCGGGCTTCGAAACTGTTCTCGGCACCGGGCTCGGAGAGGTAGGTCTTGCGAAACGCTTCGCCCACCACCGACATCTTCATGATCGCGCTGTCGAAGAAATTGCCGCTGAGCACGATGAAGCCGGCCCGGTGCTTGAGCGGGGTGTCGAAGGGATAGATCACATCGGCGTTGCTGGTCAGGCTGCCGCTGACGATTTCGCCGATGGTCCTGCCGCTGACCGTGGCGCAGTCTTCGTGCAGGCGCCCGGCTTTTTGCAGTTCGTGCATGACCGAGGGCACACCGCCGGCCCGATGGAAACCTTCACCCAGGTACTTGCCAGCGGGCATGCAATTGACCAGCAGCGGCACGTCCTCGCCAATCCGTTGCCAGTCATCCAGGCTCAGTTCGACGCCCATGTGCCGGGCGATGGCGATCAGGTGCGGCGGGCAGTTACTCGAAGCACCCAGGGCCGAGGCGACGGCGATGGCGTTCTCGAAGGCCTGGCGGGTCATGATCTGTGACGGACGAATGTCTTGCAGCACCAACTCACAGATGCGTTTGCCGGTGGCATAGGCCATTTGCCCGCGCTCGCGATAGGGCGCCGGAATGCTCGCGCAACCGGGCAGCGACATGCCCAGGGCTTCGGCCAGGGCGTTCATCGACAGGGCGGTGCCCATGGTGTTGCAGTGACCCACCGAAGGCGATGCCGCGGTGGTCATTTCCATGAAGCCTTCGTAATCGATCTCGCCGGCGGCCATTAGGTTGCGCGCATGCCAGAGCACGGTGCCCGAGCCGATCAGCTCGCCCTTGTGATGGCCGTCGAGCATCGGCCCGCCGGACAAGACAATGGCGGGCAAGTCGGTGGTCGCCGCCGCCATCAGGCAGGCGGGCGTGGTCTTGTCGCAACCGGTGGTGAGCACCACGCCGTCCAACGGGTAGCCGTGGAGGATTTCCACCAGCCCCAGGTAGGCCAGGTTGCGGTCCAGGGCAGCGGTGGGCCGACGCGACTGTTCGGCGATCGGGTGCACCGGGAATTCCATGGGGATGCCACCGGCGTCGCGGATGCCGGCCTTGACCCGTTGGGCCAGTTCCAGGTGATGACGGTTGCAGGGGGTCAGGTCGCTGCCGGTCTGGGCGATGCCGATGATCGGGCGTCCCGATTGCAGCTCTTCGCGGGTCATGCCGTAGTTCATGTAGCGCTCGACATACAGGGCGGTCATGTCCGCGTGAGCCGGGTCATTGAACCATTGCTCGCTGCGCAGGCGGCGTTTAGGCGTGTCACTCATGATTCATGTCTCTCTTGTAATTGGATGAATCGGTCACGGTCGTAGCGTCAGCGGCCCAGCAGTCCACGGGCGGCGAGGTTGCGCAACAAGGCGCTGACGCCAAAGGTCCAGGGGGCGGCGTCGCAGCTGTGGGTCACCTGATTATGCAGGCTGCCGAGCAATGGGCTGCTGATGCTGACCCGGTCCCCGCGCTTGTGGGTGAAACCGCTGCCGGGATGGTCGCGGTCTTCGGTGGGGGCGAACAGGGTACCGAGAAACAGCACAAAACCATCCGGATATTGGTGGTTGGCGTTGAGTGTCTGGCTTGCCAGGTCCTGCGGGTCACGGCTGATCTGGCTCATGGAGCTCGAACCGTGCAGGCGGTAACCATCTTCGCCTTGTACCTGGAGGTCGACCACGCAGGCGCGTACGTCATCCAGGCTGAAGTGTTCGTCGAACAGGCGAATGAACGGCCCGATGGCGCAGGACGCATTGTTGTCCTTGGCCTTGCTCAGCAACAGCGCGCTGCGACCTTCAATGTCTCGCAGGTTGACGTCGTTGCCCAGGGTGGCGCCGTGGATCTGGCCACGGCTGTTTACCGCCAGCACCACTTCCGGTTCCGGGTTGTTCCATTGCGATACCGGATGAATGCCAATTTGGCTGCCGCTGCCCACGGCGGACAGGACCGGCGCTTTGGTGAAGATCTCCGCATCCGGGCCGATGCCGACTTCCAGGTACTGCGACCACATGCCCTGTTCGATGAGCAAGGCTTTCAGGCGCATGGCTTGTTCGGAACCCGGCACGATCGCCCGCAGGTTATCGCCGATCACGTTGTGCACGGTGGCGCGTACCGCCTCGGCCCTTGCCGCGTCGCCGCCTGCCTGTTCCTCGATTACTCGCTCGATCATGCTGGCGGCGAAGGTCACGCCGGCGGCCTTGATCACTTGCAAGTCCAGCGGCGGCAACAGAAACGGCTTGGCCGGGTCGGCATGAAGGCCGGTGTTGGCCAGCAGCGCTTCGACGCTGGCGATGAAAGTGCCGGGCGTTTGCCTGACCGCCGCCAACGGTGAGGACGTTTCCAGCACATCGCTCAAGGTCGCGAAACGGTCCGACAGGTCGAATACCCCATCACTGCGCAGCACGACGGGTGAAGGCCCGGCGACACGGCCAGGCACCCAGGCACGACCGATCAGGGTACCGGCGACGCCATCCACTGGCAGGGTGTTCTCGGGAGTAAGCATCAGCGACATGGGCAGTCTTCCTGGTTCGTAAAACTTTCAAGCTAGGGCGCGCGGTTGATGAACTCCAATGAGATATATTCAGTATCTGATAACGTCCGGTTATTGCATCGTTGAGGGTTGCCCATGTCCGATCTGTCTTTCTCCAGCTTCTGCGGCTGGCTCAAATTCCGCCATCTGCTGTTGATCGATACCTTGGGGCGCACCTGCAACATGCATCTGGCGGCCGAGCAGATGAACCTCAGCCAGCCCGCCGTGAGCAAGATGCTCAAGGAAATCGAAAGCCTGCTCGGCTTCGCCCTGTTCGAGCGCCGCCCCCGGAGCATGCCGCCCACCGCATTGGGCGAACATGTGCTGCGTTACGCGCAGATCGCCTTGAACGATGCACGTTCGTTCGTCGAGCAAATCAGCAGCCTGCGCGAAGGCGGCCATGGCTACCTCAAGGTCGGCGGTATCTTTGCCGCGACGGCGGTGGCTTTGCCCGAGGCGATCCTGCAGATCAAGCAACGCTGGCCCTTGCTGTCCATCGAGGTGGTGGAGCAGACCAGCAACCATTTGATGAAGATGCTTGAAGAGAAAAAACTCGACCTGGCAGTGGCCCGGTTTACCGAGCAAAGCCAGCAACAGCGCTACGACTTCCAACCCCTGGCCCCGGAACCGTTCTGCATCGTGGTCAATGACCGCCATCCCCTGGCGAACGCCGGGCCGACCTCCCTGCAGCAACTGGTGGACCTGCCATGGATTCTCTACCCGGTTGGCACGCCGATCCGTGCGCGCATGGAACTGGCCTTTGCCGAGGCCGGGGTGGGGATGCCGCGCAATACCATCGACACCATTTCCATGCAGACCTTTCTCCAGGTGCTGCAACGCGGGCCCATGATCGGCATGCTGCCCAATGCCATGGTCGATCCGTTGCTTGAAAGCGGCCAGCTCAAGACCCTCGATACCCCGCTGCACCTGGTGCCGCAGGACTACGGCATCCTCACGCGAAAGGACGAACCGCTGGTAGGCGCGGCGCTGGAGTTCGCCGAGATTCTCAAGGACAACGCCCGTTTGAGCGGTTAAGTGTGCCGCCGCCATCGCGAGCAAGCTCGCTCCCACAGTTGTTTGGTGTTGACTGAAAGATCCGCGACACTCCCGTCCCTGTGGGAGCGAGCTTGCTCGCGATGGCGGCGCATCAGCCTGCACTGAACCCTGTGGCGAGTACGCAGCAGTCCCGCTTGCCAAACCCAAGCCTCGATAACAATACGTTATCGACTAATCCAAAAATGCCATTGGGAAGAATCGATCCCCGACAGTAGAGTCCTCGTTCAACCGCCGGATGAGTCACTCATTCGACGTGACCCAATAAAAACAATCAGGGGTTACCTCATGCAAACCATCTCCGAGCCGTTGCCCGCCCAGGCCGCTTGCGAACCGGATTTCGAAGACCGGACCTACCGCAAGGTGATCTGGCGGATCCTGCCCGTGTTGCTGTTGTGCTACATGGCGGCGTACCTCGATCGGGTGAACATCGGGTTCGCCAAGCTCGACATGCTCAACGAGCTGCAATTCAGCAACACGGTGTATGCCTTGGGCGCCAGTATGTTTTTCTGGGGCTATTTCCTCTTTGAAGTGCCCAGCAACCTGTTGCTGCATCGCTTTGGCGCACGGTTCTGGATCGCCCGGATCATGCTCAGTTGGGCGGTGATCTCCATGGCCGTGGCCTACACCGTGCCGCTGGCGGCTTTCTTCCACATCGAATCGAGCACGATGTTCTATGTGCTGCGCTTCCTGTTGGGCATCTGCGAAGCGGGCTTTTTCCCGGGCGTGATCCTCTACCTCAACTACTGGTTTCCGACCCACCGCCAGAGCCGGGTGATGTCCGGGTTCCTGCTGGCGCTGCCCGTGAGCCTGACCCTGGGCGGCATACTCTCCGGCTGGCTGATGAACAGCATGCAAGGGGTGCATGGCCTGTCTGGCTGGCAATGGATGCTGCTCATCGAAGGCATCCCGTCGATCATCATGGCGTTCGTGGTGATCGTCTGCCTGGCCGATAACATTGACAAAGCCAAATGGCTGACGGTCGCGGAAAAAGCCCTGCTCAAGGCCAATCTGCAAACCGACAACCAGGGCAAGGCCACGCGCTTGAGCGAAGTGTTCTTCAACCCGCGGGTGTGGTTGCTGGTATTGATCCTGCTGACCTTCAACACCGGTTTCTACGGCCTGGCGTTCTGGATGCCTTCGATCATCAAGAGCACCGGCATCACCAACAGCTTGCACATCGGTTTGCTCACCGCCATCCCGTATTCGGTGGCGGTGGTGGCGATGCTGCTCAACGCCCGACACTCCAACCGCACCGGTGAGCGGCGCTTGCATGCGGCGATCCCGGCGTTCATTGGCGGCGTCGGCCTGATCCTCAGCGCCTTCTTCGCTGACAACCTGGTGTTGTCCGTGCTCTTTCTCAGCGTCTCCGCTTCGGGGATCCTCAGCCTGATGCCGATTTTCTGGACCCTGCCAGGCACCGTGCTGTCGGGGGTCGCCGCGGCAGCCGGCATCGGCATGATCAACGCCATCGGCAACCTGTCGGGCTTCACCGGCTCGATGATCACTGCCGTGGCCGAAACCCTCACAGGCAACATCAACAACGGCACTTATGTGCTGGCCTTGTGTCTTTTGGTCAGCGGCGGGCTGATCCTGGCCATCCCCGCTTCGATGCTCGGCAGGACCCCCAAGCACGCCGCCACGGCAGCGCAACTGGAGACCGCATGAACCTGCAGAACAAGCGCGTGCTGGTGACGGCAGCGGGGCAGGGCATTGGCTTGGCCAGCGCCATTGCCTTCGCCCGGGCCGGGGCCGAGGTGATCGCCACGGACATCGATATCCATGCCCTGGCGGGGCTCGAAGAGGTCACCGCCATGCCCTTGGATGTCACCTCGACCGCTGCCATTAGTGCCGCCTGCGAGCGCATCGGCGGGCTCGACGTGCTGTTCAACTGCGCAGGCTACGTGCACAGTGGCAACATACTGCAATGCGACGAAGCGGCCTGGGCACGCTCGATGGACCTCAATGTCACGGCCATGTACCGCATGATCCGCGCCTTCCTGCCAGGCATGCTGGCCCGGGGCGGCGGCTCGATCATCAACATGTCGTCGGTGGCCTCCAGCGTCAAGGGCGTGCCCAATCGCTTCGCCTATGCCTCCAGCAAGGCGGCGGTGGTGGGCCTGACCAAGACTGTCGCCGTCGACTTCGTCAGCCAGGGCATCCGCTGCAACGCGATCTGCCCGGGCACCGTGGACTCGCCTTCGCTGCGCCAGCGTATCGCCGACCAGGCCGTGCAACAGGGCGTCGATGAGGCGCAGGTCTACCGGCAATTCCTCGACCGCCAGCCCATGGGGCGCATCGGCAGCACTGAAGAGATCGCCCAGTTGGCGGTGTACCTGGGCAGCGATGCGTCTGCCTACACCACGGGTGCCATTCACGTCATCGACGGTGGCATGAGCCTCTGAACCCGGTCTTCACTTGAGCAGGAGTACGACATGAAACTATTGCGCTACGGCGAAAAGGGTTCGGAAAAACCCGGGCTGTTGGATCGCGACAATCAGCTACGCGACCTCTCGGGCCATGTGCCGGACATCGCCGGTCAGGTCCTGGGCGCGGACAGCCTGGCAGCGCTCGCCGCCCTCGACCCGCGCAGCCTGCCGCTCGTTGCCGGCCAGCCACGCATCGGTGCCTGTGTCGGCCAGGTCGGCAAATTCATCTGCATCGGCCTGAACTACGCCGACCATGCGGCCGAGTCGAACATGGAGGTGCCGAAAGAGCCGATCATCTTCAACAAATGGACCAGTGCCATCTGCGGGCCGAACGATGACATCCAGATCCCGCGCGGCTCGCTCAAGACCGATTGGGAAGTCGAGTTGGGCGTGGTCATCGGTAAAGGCGGGCGCTACATCGACGAAGCCAATGCCATGGAGCATGTCGCCGGCTACTGCGTCATCAACGATGTGTCCGAGCGCGAATGGCAACTGGAGCGCGGCGGCACCTGGGACAAGGGCAAGGGCTTCGACACCTTCGGCCCACTTGGCCCCTGGCTGGTGACCCGGGATGAAATCGCCGACCCGCATACGCTGGATCTGTGGCTGGAGGTTGACGGACACCGCTATCAGAACGGCAATACCCGAACGCTGATCTTCAGCGTGCCGCAACTGATTGCCTATCTGAGCCGCTGCATGAGCCTGCAACCGGGGGACGTGATCTCCACCGGCACGCCGCCCGGCGTCGGCTTGGGCATCAAGCCCGCCCCGGTGTTCCTGCGACCGGGCCAGACCATGCGCCTGGGAATCCAGGGCCTGGGCGAACAGCGCCAGGTCACGGTGCAGGCGGACTGATGGCTGGGCTCGCTGCCACAGTTTAATCTATAGCCCCTCAAGCCTCTGTGGGAGCGAGCTTGCTCGCGAAGGCGGCGTCACGGTCAATGAAGATGTTGAATGTGCTGGCCTCTTC